>JBEKSO010000012.1:0-21253 GCA_049516935.1 Thermoguttaceae bacterium | reverse complement strand
AAACTAGCGGATTCACCACGCGCACCTTGTCGTAAACCGCGCCGTCCGGGAAATCCTCGGAGTAAAATTGATCGCACCGGGCCTGTTCGGCGGCGGCCAGGATAGCGGCGTCCCAGTAGTGGATTTTATATTGGGCGTGTAGTTCCAAGGCTCGACTGATTAGGGCCGGCGTTACTATTATGACTTCAAGAGATTGAAATTGGCCTAAACGGCGGCGAACAATCGCAAGCTCTTGACGCAGTTTATGCAGTGCCACATAGGCGTATTCCTGCAAAACTTGAGTAGAAATCACGCCCTTGCGCTCGGCGATACAATCGGAAACCAGTTTCGTAGCCAAAATTTGTTTACGTGGATCGCTCTTATCATTGGCATAGACCAAGATATTCGTATCTATAAAAATTTTGCTCACGACCAACTCCCGCGTTTATGGATTTCTTCCCGGTTAAACCGCCAGCCCTTTTCCGAGCATCCGGCCTGAGGCAACGCTTCGGCGGCAAATTCCGCGGCGACTTGTTTTGCATCTCGCTCGCCGCACAGTTGTGAAAGATAATCGCGGACCACTTGGTTTAAAGTCTTATTGTGCTCTTTGGCATAGCTTCGAGCCTTTTCGATAACCTCTTCCGGGGCCGATAGGGTAATGTTTTTCATCATGGCAATTCTCCTTATGTGTACACATAAGTGTGTGCACATATAAGTGTACACATATTATTAGCTATTGTCAACTTTGTTTTGTCCATGCCCATCTTCTAAACCCCCATTATTTTGTTATGATTGTCCGGCGGGATGGGGGATAGATATCGAGATTCTTGCCAAGGGCTATTGCAGATAAAAAGGCAAACTGATATACTGTTCATGCGTACATTATACAGAGGCCGACGGTAGGAGGAAAATTTGAACTTCCATCCGGGCCGGCACGGCCCGGCTCTGAAATATATATGCTCTGAAAGATATCTGATTCATACCAATAACAAGAGAGATACAAACATGGCCAAAAAAGCAGTACAACAAGGCAAATCGGCCGCCAAACCGGCGGCGGGCAAAGACGGCGCGGGCGATTTCTTCGAGGCCCATCCGGCATTGAAAAACACGGTCGCTCAGATTGAAAAAGAATTCGGCGAAGGGGCCATCATGCCCTTGGGAGTCGATCGCTCCGGGCCGATCGCCGGAGTGCCCACCGGCAGTCTTTCCCTGGATATCGCCTTGGGCGGACAGGGCATTCCCTCGGGCCGCGTGGTGGAAATCTTTGGGCCGGAATCGAGCGGCAAGACCACCTTGGCCCTGCACGTGATAGCCAGCGCCCAACAGCGCGGCGGCATTGCGGCCTTTATCGACGCCGAACACGCCCTCGATCCCAGTTGGGCCAAGAAAATCGGCGTGGAGCTGGAAACCCTTTTGGTATCCCAGCCCGGCTCCGGTGAAGAAGCCATGCAAATCACCGAAATGCTGATCCGCTCCAACGCCGTGGACGTGATTGTGGTCGATTCGGTGGCCGCCCTGGTCCCCAAAAAGGAATTGGAAGGCGAAATCGGCGATCAACACGTGGGCCTGCAAGCCCGGTTGATGAGCCAATCGCTCCGCAAGCTGACGGGGGTGATATCGAAAAGCAAGACGGCGGTGATATTCATCAACCAGATTCGCGAAAAGATCGGCGTGATGTTCGGCAATCCCGAGACCACGCCCGGCGGCCGGGCATTGAAATTCTACAGTTCCTGCCGCATCGACGTGCGGCGGATCGGGCAGATCAAGGAAGGCGAGGAGGTGATTGGCCAGCGGGTACGGGCGAAGGTGGTCAAGAACAAGGTTGCCCCGCCCTTCCGCGTGGCCGAATTCGACATGATGCACGCCAACGGCATAAGTTACGAAGGCGACATCCTGGACCTGGCCATGACCGGCAAACTCGTCAATCGCACAGGCACCTGGTTCCGTTACGGCGATATGCAACTTGGCCAGGGCCGGGAAAAAGCCCGCGACTTCTTACGCGAAAATCCCAAACTGACCGAGGAGTTGCGCGAAAAAATCCTCACTTCCGGCGAACTCGCCGCAGCCGGTTCCATTGTCTCCGCCGCTGACGTGGAGAATGTGGTAGAATAGAGGGGTGAGAGGGAGTGGATGGTGGACAGTGGGCAGTAAGCAGTGAGATTATTTATCGGGTCTCAGAAAAAGTATGGTCGCATGAAAAGTCAGAGCCGGGGCGTGTCGCCCCGCTAATTCCGGGCCGACACGGCCCGGCTCTGAGACGAAAACGCGACATTTGCAATCTGAAACTCAATTGCCGTGATCGGACGCCGACTTAATGTCGGTCGGGAAGTGGATTTCAACCCGGTGATAAATCGGACTATGTTTCGTCTATTGTTGAGTTTTGTCGCCGCAGTTTGGATGGCAACTGTTGTTGCCATTCCGCATGTCTCGGCACAAGAGCTTAATTCGGGCGTCGACGCTGCCGCGGCGATAGAAAAAAACCTGGTCGATGTAATCGCCCGCACGGAACAATCGGTGGTGGCCATTGCCAGGGTCCGCAGGGAATCGCCCGGCGAAACCTTTCGCATGGAATTGCGTCCCGATCCATTTGATCGCCGGCCGATTTTATCCGCGGTTCCGCTGCCCACCGATCCGGACTTTATTCCCAACGAATACGGCACGGGCGTGGTGATCGACCGGCGGGGATTGATTTTAACGGCGTATCACGTGCTGGGCGAGGACAGCGACTATTATGTAACCACGTCCGACCACAAGGTATACAAGGCAATGCCCAAGGCGGCCGATCCGCGCAGCGATCTGGCCGTGCTGTCCATCGAGGCGGCAGATCTCGTACCGATCGTGTTGGGCAACTCGGCGGAATTGAAAAAAGGGCAGATCGTGGTTTCCCTGGGCAACCCATACGCCATTGCCCGCGACGGACAAGCCAGCGCCGCTTGGGGCATTGTGTCGAATCTTGCCCGCAAGGCCCCGGCCTCACCCGGCCAGTCCGATCCGGCGGGCAAAACCGCCTTGCAGCATTTCGGCACGCTGATCCAAACCGACGCCAAATTAAACCTTGGCACAAGCGGCGGCCCGCTAATGAATCTGCAAGGCGAGATGGTGGGCTTAAGCGTGGCCCTGTCCGCGGCGGCGGGTTACGAAACCGCGGCCGGTTATGCCATTCCCGTGGATCAGACCTTCCGCCGCGTGGTGGAGACCTTAAAGCAGGGCCGCGAAGTGGAATACGGCTTCCTCGGCGTCCAGCCGGCGAATCTGGCCGCTGGGGAGGTGCTCAAAGGAATGCACGGTATTCGCGTGGCACAGACTATTCCCGGCACCCCGGCCGTAAAATACGGGCTGAAAACCGACGACATAATCACCGCCGTTGACGACACTCCAATACACGACGCCGACTCTTTCGTGCTGAACGTCGGCAAGTTACCGGTCGAGGCGGTAGCCCATCTGGACGTGATCCGCGACGGGCGCCCGCGCAGCGTCGAAGTCAAACTGACCAAGTACGCGGTGCGGGGCAAAAAAATCGTCACCGCGCCCGATCCGCTTTGGCGCGGACTGCGCGTGGAGTATCCCTCGGCAATGATCAGCGCCGAATTCCGGGCAACGGGTCCCTCGCCGTTTGCGGGTGAAGGCGTAATCGTGACCGAAGTGGCCGAAAACAGCCCGGCGCTTAAAGCCGGCCTGCAACCGGGCATGGTCGTCACTCACGTCGGGCGCACGGCGGTAAACACACCCAAGGAATTCAAGGCCGCTGTCGAAAATATCTCCGGCACAGTCGTCTTACGCATTGCCGACGACAAAAAGAATCCCCTCCGCACCGTGGAACCGTAGACATAATTCTCGTCTCAACGGTGTATCCGCAGATTGAAGCGCAGTGCGAGCGAAATCGTCATCGATCCACTGCTTGCGCTACTCGCAGTTGCCCCTGTAGCTGCAAATGACCAAAGTCATGCGATCAATTGCATGCTTCAATTGGAATTTGGTTTCGGCTTCGGCTTAGGCTGAGCGAACGTAAACGCGATTTTTTTGCCGTCGGGCGACCAGCAGCTATGTGTGTTGTTGTACGATGGATCCTGGCCGGCAAGCTTTTGCGGCAGCTCTTTTCCCTCGACATCGAGAAGATACAACTGCCCGATGTCGTCGCCGTCCATCATCATCGAAGTCAGCAGGCGTTTGCCGTCCGGACGCCAGGAAAAAAAGTACGTGAATTCTTTCACATGTTCTATGACTTCGTTTGGCAGCAGGACTTTAAAACCTTTTGATTGGCCTTCGGCGCTTACAATGGCCAATTCGGAACCGATATTGGGAAGTTCGTCCAGGAAGCATACCCACTTGCCGTCGGGCGACCACGTCATGTACCAAGCAATGTAATTATACTGTCTGTCGAGCAGCGTGCGGACCTCATTGGTTTTCAGGTTGCGCACCACGATTGTGCCGCTGGTGGCGTCCGTGACATTGGCCACGGGGCCGCCCGGAGACGTGATATAGGCCACCTCGTCTGGATTCGTTGGCGACCAATCCACGTTCCAGCCTCTGTCTTCAATCAGTTTTTTGTTCGATCCGTCGGAGTCCATGATCCAGACGCCGCCCGTGGAATATCGGCTGTATGCGATCTGTTTTCCGTCGGGAGACCAACTGGGAATTGCCCCGTCTCCCAAATCCTTCGGCGAAGAGCCGTCGGCGTTGATAGTGAAGATGTGGCTGTCCTCCCAGTTTTCGCCAAACACTCTTCGGCAGGCGTTATAGGCGATTTTGCCTTCACACGACCACTTGGGCGATTTGCAGGAAAGGTATTCCCCCGTGGAACGTATTTGATGCAAATCGCTGCCGTCGGCGCCAATTATGAAAAGCGGCTGGCCCGTATAGCGGTGCAGCACCAGATCCATGTCGTTGTCCGCTGCGCCGAAATCCTTGGGCCGACTCTTCTTGGCTTCGTTCAGGCTGATTCTCAACCTGTTGCCCTTAAATCCCCAGATACCGGCCATGTCTTGGCCCTGAAATTTCGCATCGATCGCCGCTGGAGTCTGCTGGGAATCCAGAGTGTATGGCATTTCGGCAAACGTCTTCTCTCCTATCCGCATAGTAAGCTGTTTATCGGTGATTATGACGCTGAAAGGATTCTTCGGGATGCGCGGAATGTCTTTTTTCGCGCCGTTTACCGAAAACTTGGCCGAATCGGGGTTCCAGGGGCCGATAATGCTTTGCTCGGATTTCTTTTCATCCGGACCCGTTTGGCCTTGGCAGGGAATTTCACCTATCAATACCATCAAACCGGCGGCGAACAGTATCGAGCAAAAATGTGAATGTCGCATGGCGGCTCCTCCGAAATGGATTTGGGAATTGTTAAGCCAAAACGCATCATACCCCTTCCGAAGAAGCCCGGCAATATGGTTAAAGTGTGGCGGATATAGCATAGTCTTCCGGGTGGATTATTGAGTCTCAGGTAATGAATGTCTCGTTTTCGTCTCAGAGCCGGGCTGTGTCGGCCCGGAATTACCGGGGCGACACGTCTTGGCTCTGACATCTCATATGACATTCTTTTTCTGACTCTCAATAAATGGCCAGTCTCGTTTTCGCCGACCATCGCGACCATGTTTCGCATGGTGTTCGACGGTGCCCGTGAAAATCAGGACATTCCCAACCGCGCCGCGGTCGAAAATATCTCCGGCCCGGTCGTCTTGCGCATTACCGAGGACAAAAAAATCCCACCCGCACCGTGGAGCCGGGCGCGTAAAGTTATTGCAAATTCAGAATTCTTTGCAGCAGTGTTTTGAATTCCGATTTATTCTCCGCTGGCTTGGCTGGACCGGATGCATACACGATTTTCTTGCCGTCTGGAGACCAGCAGTTAAGCACATTGTTACGCGACGGGTCTTGGCCGGCAAGCTTCTGCGGCAACTCTTTTCCCTCGACATCGAGAAGATACAACTGCCTGTTGTCGTCGCCATCCATCTTTATCGAAGTCAGTAGGCGTTTGCCGTCCGGACGCCAGGAAAAATAGACCGAGGATTCTTTTACATGCTCTATCGCGTCGTTTGGCAGCAGGACTTTAAAGCCTTTCGATTGCCCTTCAGCGCTGACGATGGCCAGTTCCGGCTCTCCGCTGGGAGTCTCAGCCTGATAGCATATCCACCGGCCGTCGGGCGACCACGCCAGGGACCAATTGCTGGAAGAATACTCTTTGTCGAGCAGCGTGCGAACTTCATTGGTTTTCAGGTTGCGCACCACTATCTTGCCGCTGGTGGAGCTTCTGATATCGACCCCGGGCCCGTCGGCAGACATAATATAGGCCACTTCGTCTTTATTCTTCGGCGACCAATCCACACTCCAGACTCTGTCTTCAATCAGTTTTTTGTTTGATCCGTCGGCGTCCATAATCCAGACACCGCCCGTAGCATACCGGCTGAAGGCGATCTGCTTTCCGTCCGGCGACCAACTGGGCAATGACCCGTCCCCCAAATCCTTCGGCGAACTGCCGTCGGCGTCGATAGTGAAGATATGGCTGCCGTTCCTCCAAGTCTCGCCGAACACTGTTCGGCAGGCGTAATACGCGATTGCGCCGTCGCACGACCACTTGGGCGAACTGCACGAAAGGTATTCACCCGTGGACGGTAGTTGATGCAAATCGCTTCCGTCGGCGCCGATCACAAAAAGCGGCTGGCCCGTGTAGCGGTGCAGCACCAGATCCATATCGTTGTTCGCCGCGCTGAAATCCGTGGGCCGGCCCTTATTTGCATCGTTCAGGCTGATTCTCAACATGTCGCCCTTAAATCCCCAGATGCCGGGCACGTCCTGGCCCTGAAATTTTACATCGATCGCCGCGGGACTCTGCGTGGAATCCAGACTGTATGGCATTTCGGCGAATACTTTATCGCCTACGCGCATGGTTATTTCTTTCTCGGCGATGACTACGCTGATAGGCTTCTGAGGAACGCGCGGCATAGTCTTTTTCACGCCATTTTCCGATACGGCGACCGAATCGGTATTCCAGGGGCCGATAATGCTTTGCTCGGATTTCTTTTCATCCGGACCCGTTTGGCCTTGGCAGGGAATTTCACCTATCAATACCATCAAACCGGCGGCGAACAGTATCGGGCAATAATACGAATGTCGCATGGCGGCTCCTCCGAAATGGATTTGGGAATTGTTAAGCCAAAACGCATCATACCCCTTCCTAAGACACTCTGCAATATGGCAAAAGTGGGGCTGATAAGAGGTTATTTTCCGGCCAGCCGCGCCGTGCATAGAACTTCGTAGAGCGGTCCACCGCGCTGAAGTTTGCTGGAAAAGACCGTGGCTTTTTCCACGCGCATCCGCCCTGCGAGAAAACCGGCGTGCTGTTTGAGCAACCGGCCTAACTCGGCGACGTTTTTGCCGCTCCGCGTACGGCCGATGGTCAAGTGCGTTTGAAATTTCCGATCTTCGTCTTGATAGCCCAACTCGGCCAGTTCCAAGGCCACGAACTCGTGCAATTCGGCCATCTGGTCGCTGCCCGCACTGGCCCCGATCCACAGAGTCCTGGGCCGGTTGGAATTGGGAAAGGCCCCAGCCGTGCCGATTTCCAGATCGAAGGGCCGCACCTGGGCCGCACCTTGTTCCACGGCCTTGCACGCCGCGGCGATTTGTTGCTCGGGCACTTCGCCCAGAAATTGCAGCGTTATATGCAGGTTTTGCGTTTCCACCCATTTCACGTCGGCCTCGGCAGTGCGTAGAAGAGTAATGAGTTCCTCAGCCCGTGAGCGAATGGCGGAATCGATCTCGACGGCGATAAATGTGCGGGTCATATAATAAAAGTGGACAGTGGACAGTGAGCAGTGGACAGTGCAAAACCGCAAGCGGTTTGATTCATCCTTCATCCTTCATCCTTCATCCTTCATCCTTCATCCCTCATCCTTCATCCCTCATCCCTCATCCCTCATCCCTCATCCTTTAAAAACTAAGCATCCGTTTGTATTCCGCCATTCGTGCATCGATCTGTTCGCGGCCGATGATCTTCAGCCGTTCGAGGCTGAAATCTTCCACGGTGAAACTGGCCACGAGGATGCCGTAGGCCAAGGCTTCCTTGAGCGTTTTGGGATCGAAGTTGTCCTTCTCGGCCAGGTAGCCCATCATCCCGCCGGCAAAACTGTCGCCGGCCCCGGTCGGATCGACCACTTCGGGCGTGGGATAAGCCGGCAGGACGTAAGTTTCGTGCTGGCTGAAGAACATCGCGCCGTGCTCGCCTTTTTTGATGACCACGAAACTCGGCCCCAGCTCGCGTACCGCTTGGCCGGCCTGCACAAGGTTGTCGATGCCGGTCAAGAGCCTGGCTTCGCTGTCGTTGAGGACCAGCCCGTCGATTCGCTTGAACAACTCCCGCAATTCATTGGGTTCCGTGCGAATCCACAGGTCCATGGTGTCGGCCACCACCAGCGACGGGCCGGTACACTGATCGAGGACCTTCATTTGCAGCTTGGTCGAACCGTTGGCCAAAAACAGGAACTTGCAGCGGCGATAGGATTCCGGCAGCACCGGGTCGAACTGGTTCATCACGTTTAACTGGATGTCGAGCGTTTCCCGATCGTTCATGTTGGCCGCATACTTGCCGCTCCAGCGAAACGTCTTGCCTCCACGGATGATCTGCAACCCGGTGGTATCGATGCCCTGGGCCTTGAGCACATTGGTATGTTCCAAAGGCCAATCCTCGCCGACCACGCCGGCCAAGCGGACCGATGTGAAGTAACTGGCCGCGAAAGAAAAGTACACCGCCGAACCGCCCAAGATGTTATCGCGCGTCTGAGTTGGCGTGACGACGCTATCCAATGCAACCGAACCGACTACGACCAGGGGCATGGTGAAGTTCCTTAATGGGTTCAGAATTGGGGGTTCAGGATTCTGAGTGCTGGGTTCAAGTACTCGCTGTTTGCGATTTCTCTATCTTCGCCCAGGTGTCTTTCAAGGTTACGGTGCGATTGAAGACCGGTTTTTCGGGCGTGCTGTCGCCGGTGTCTACGCAAAAATATCCCAGCCGCTCGAACTGGAAGCGGGCTCCGGGCTTGGCGGCTTTTAAACTCGGCTCGACGTAACAATCGGAAAGCACTTCCAGCGAATTTGGATTCAAATTTGCCCGATAGTCCAAGCCCTCGGGCACGTCGTCGGGGTTGGGCTTGGTGAAGAGCGAATCGTACAGGCGAACCTCGGCCTTAACGGCGTGGGCGGCCGACACCCAATGGATCGTGCCTTTCACCTTCCGGCCGTCGGGCGTGTTGCCGCCCCGGGTATCCGGATCGTACGTGCAATGCACTTCCACAACCTCGCCGGTCTTTGGATCCTTGACCGCGCCCGTGCAGCGGACAAGATAACCCCATCGCAGGCGCACTTCCTGTCCCGGGGCAAGTCGATAGTATTTTTTGGGCGGAACTTCGCGGAAATCGTCCTGCTCGATATAAAGCACCCGCGAGAACGGCACTGTCCGCGTGCCCATCGAGGCATCTTCGGGATTGTTGACCGCCTCCATCTCTTCGATTTGATTTTCAGGATAGTTGTCGATTACCAGTTTTAGCGGATGCAGTACGGCCATTACCCGCGGGGCGCGCTTGTTAAGATCTTCGCGCAGGCAATGCTCCAAAAGCGCGATGTCGTTGATGCCCTCGATCTTGGCCACGCCGATCCGCTTACAAAAATCGCGGATCGCCTCGGGCGAGTACCCCCGGCGTCTGAGCCCGCAGATGGTTGGCATCCGCGGATCGTCCCATCCGCTTACTTGGCCGTCTTTTACCAGTTCCAAAAGACGGCGCTTGCTCATCACCGTGTATGTCAGGTTCAGGCGGGCGAACTCGATCTGTTGTGGGGCGTAAATGCCCAACGATTTTACGTACCAATCGTACAACGGTCGGTGGTTTTCGAATTCCAGCGTGCAGATCGAATGCGTGATGCGCTCGATCGAATCCGATTCGCCGTGGGTAAAGTCGTACATGGGGTAGATGCACCACTTGTTGCCGCTGCGATGATGCGTGGCGTGCAAAATGCGGTACATCACCGGGTCGCGCATGTTGAGGTTAGGCGAGGCCATGTCGATTTTCGCCCGCAGGGTCCGCGATCCGTCCTGAAATTCGCCGGCCCGCATCCTCTCGAACAAATCTAGGTTCTCCTCGACCGACCGGTTATGATACGGGCTGTTTTTGCCGGGCGTGGTTAAGGTGCCGCGAGTCTCGCGCATCTGGTCGGCGTTAAGATCGCAAACGTAGGCCTTGCCGGCCTTGATAAGTTGGATCGCCCACTCGTATAGCTGATCGAAATAGTCCGAGGCGTAATACAACCGATCGCCCCAATCGAAGCCCAGCCAGCGGACGTCCTCCATGATCGAATCGACGTACTCGACGTCCTCCTTGCAGGGATTCGTGTCGTCGAAGCGGAGGTTGCACAGTCCGCCATAGTCCTGGGCGATGCCGAAGTTCAGGCATATCGACTTGGCGTGCCCGATGTGCAGGTATCCGTTGGGCTCGGGCGGAAACCGCGTATGCACCCGCCCGTTGTATTTGCCGGTGCGGAGATCCTCGTTGATAATTTCGCGGATGAAGTCGGTCGCTTCAGGAATATTTTTCGTGCTCATTGGGTTACCATAATCTTTTAACGGAATATTTATCAAACATCGCGTCGTTACTTAACACGGGAATGTTTTCCACCATCGCCTGAGCAACTAGAAGCCGATCGAATGGGTCGCGATGATGGAAAGGCAATGTGCAAACAATCGCGGCGTGTTGAAGGGTTATTGGCAAGATCGCGAATTCGTTCTTTGATAATTCTTGTTCGATAAAATCTGCAAACGGTTGATCGAGCAGATACTTACCCAAACTAATCTTAATGGCAATTTCCCAATAACTTGCCGGGCTGACAAGAACATCGTTACTCGAATTGGCAATGATAGATTTAGCATTCCCGCTGAGTTGAGTGTCGTTTAGCAGGAACCAGAGTAAAGCGTGGGTGTCCAAAAGCAATCTCACGGCATGTACTCTTGAAAATCTTCCAGGTGAGAGTCGTCATCTTCTATTATGGTCAATTTTCCGATTGCCGAACCCGGTTGACGGGGCTTAGTAGCCCGGGGAGGTTCCGCAACCAAGCGCGCGACAGGCCGATCCCGTTGAATAATAATTAATTCCTCACCGGGCTTTAACTTGGATATCCACGCCGCCAAACGAGCTTGGGCGTCTTCTATTGTAGTAGTGGGCATAATGATTTCTCCGTTAACGATATCAATTTTGCAACTGCTATATTTTATCGGTTCTCGGCTTTAATGCAATCCTAGCCGATCATAACTTTCCCAGGGTGCGGTCGATTCTGGCCAGACAGGCGGATTTGCCCAGAATTGCCAGGGTGTCGAACATGCCTAGCCCGGTGGATTTGCCCGTGACCGCTAGACGAACCGCGTGAATGATCTGGCCTATCTTTATTTGCTGTTCGGCCACAAAATCGTGCATCAGTTTTTCCAGGTTTGGAACGTCGAAAGGGTCCGCAGCCGCCAGGCGGTCTTTGAATGTCTTAAGCAACAAAGCGCCATCAGCTTTGCGAATGTGCTTGTCGAAAGATTTTTCGTCGTGCAGAATTTTTTCGTCCGGCAAGAAGAACTCCTCGAAGTTGAGAATATCTCCGGCAACTTTCAGCCGATCCCCGGCCGCGACGACGACCAATTGCACTTTATCAGTGACAATTTTGTCAATAGACGACATTATCAAACCGGCGCGTTCCAAAAACGGAAGCGCCAAAGCAACTTTCTTTTCCAACGGCAACGCCTGAAAGTGCCGATCCTCGAAAGACCAGAGTTTTTTGGGGTCAAAACTGGCAGGGGCCTTGTTGACCCGCTCCAGGGAAAATTTCTTGATCAGTTCATCGCGGGTAAAATTCTCTGTCTTGTCGTCCAGCGACCAGCCCAGAAGCGCTAGGTAATTGATGATCGCATCGGGCAGGTAGCCCACGGTCTTGTAGAAATCGACAATCACCGGGTTGAACGAATCGGAGTCGGTCGGATGCCCGATGGCCTCGGCGATTTTCTGTCCGTGCATTACTAGTTCCGCGAAATCGCAGTTTTTCAGATACTTGTCCAGCTTTCGCTTGCTCAGCTTATTCTTGCTGCCCGGCTCGGCCACGAAGGGCAGATGGGCATATTGCGGCATCGGATAACCGAGCGCCTGGATCATGAAAACCTGGCGCGGGGTGTTGGAAAGGTGCTCCTCGGCGCGGATTACGTGGGTGATTTCAAAATCATAGTCGTCAACAACATTTGCCAGGTGATATAGGCAGGTGCCGTCGGCGCGCTGGATGACGTGATCCTGTTCGCAGGCCCAATCGAATTCCACCCGGCCGCGGACCAGGTCGTCCAGCGTCAGCTTGCCTTCGCGGGGCATTTTCAGGCGGACCACGCACTGGCGGCCTTGAGCCTCGAATCGGGCCTGGTCGGCCGGGTTTTCGGCCATGAATTGCCGGCTGTAGATAAAGCTCCGTTTCTCGACCAGGGCAAGGTCGCGCTCGGCATGAATTTCCTCAGGCGTGGCGTAATCGCAGTAGGCATGACCGCCTGCCAGTAGTTTCTCAACCGCGGCTTGATACCGGTCGGCCCGCTTCGATTGATAATAAGGCTCATGCGGTCCGCCGATGTCCGGGCCTTCGTCCCAGTCGATGCCCAACCATCGCAGCCCATCCAGGATGGGGGCCAAGGCTTGCTCGACGTTCCGCTCTTGGTCGGTGTCGTCGATCCGCAGGATGAACTGCCCGCCATGCTGCCGCGCGTATAACCAGCAAAAAAGCGCCGTGCGAACGCCGCCAATGTGAAGATATCCGGTTGGGCTGGGTGCGAATCGGGTGCGTGTCATGTTTGGGGGATTAGAGTCTTTATGTTAATGTTCAAGTGCATTTTGCACGCATATTTTTATTGCAAATTGTAAATTGCAAATTTCAAATTGAACAAATGAAAACTTACGTGAAAAATCAATTCACTCTATGCTTATTTTCGCTGTCGGGAAGGATTTTGAAAAATGACTCCAATACTATATACTATCTACCAAATGCCATCTACCACCTTGTATGTTTGGTACCCGAGTGGGCAATAAATTGCCCACCCCTCATTGAGCACTGTTTGCTGGTCGATCTTCGTCTTAGCGGCGTTGGCGTTCCAGGCGTTCGCGAATGAGCCGGTCGCGTAGGGCCTTTTTCTCTTGCTTTGTGAGCTTGCGAGTCACTGACGCCGGTGGTGGAGGCAATTTAGAAAAGATGGGCTGAGGGACGCTGGAACTGGTCGGAGCAGTCGAAGATGCACGCAGCATCGGTTGCGGCACGCCACTCGGAGAATCCACCCGCGTACACTGCTTAAACTCGGTCCCAGAAGATTTTTTCGCAACATTATTGTCAGAATCTTCATGTTTTTTCGATTCCCGGCGGGGCAAAAGACCTTCGGCATCGAGGATGACATACCGGGCGTTTAGGGCCATCGACATCAGCAGCATCAAATGGCCGTATAATGCACAACCGGCCTTGATTATAGCCGTCCGAACTGCATCGCCGATTGAAACCAAACCGAGTTCCATGCACGCGGCAACCAGATAACCGGCCGCGGCCAATGACAAAGCCGTTATCGAAAGCCGGCACGGCCGCATGTCCAATACCAAGCGCGATCCCAATGCCCCCAAGACCAAGACACAGGGGATGATCCACCACAGGCTTCCATCGCCCCAAACACGGGTATTCGTCAGGTGAATCATAATCTGTCTGAGGCTTTCGTGCAGATCGGCGGCAACATCGGTGGCCGCAAAAAAACAGCACAAAGCGGCCCACAGCCAAATCCGATACCGCCCGTGATAATCGTCGGTCCTGTGGCGGCGAATGGTATACGTCAACACGGCCGCCACGGAAGCCGCCAGTAACAGCAGACTCGCAAACCAACTGCCCAGGCACCCGGTCTGGGTCAGATCGAATGCGGCGAATTGCCCGCCGGCGATGGTGGCCGAAAGTTCGCACTGCCAATTATACAAAACCTCCAGGCCGGAAATAATCGCCAGCCCGGCGGCCAACCACAAGGCGAGTATTGTCAATCGCCGCGGAACAAGATCGATCATGCGCATTTGTTCGTCCAGGAACGAGGCATCTGGGTAATGATCCGATCGATTTGCCACAGTAGGGTCGCCGGATGAATTTGAGGAAACGGACGTGGAATCCCCGTTATAAACCTCTTCGGACAGCAATCGCCTACGGCGATCGTTGCGTTGGCCGCTACTTCGAAATTGGCTGGAAGCATGTAAAGACACGATTCTATTAAACCTGAATTTTTTCCGCAGAGTTGACTGTGGACACCGTAATTGAATGAAATCGTGGAATATCAAGTCAAAATAATCCCACGTATCTTTTCATCGACAGTTGGAAAGTAGCAAATGTATCAAATGCTGTGCCAACCGCCCGGACAACGCAAAATGCGCATTTAC
Organism: Thermoguttaceae bacterium; assembly: GCA_049516935.1. GTDB lineage: Bacteria > Planctomycetota > Planctomycetia > Pirellulales > Thermoguttaceae > JBEKIK01. The sequence continues at coordinate 6,833 of JBEKSO010000012.1, read as the reverse complement.
ACTAATATCCGCAATTTATTTATTGCTCGGCGACCACCGGGTTTTGCAAGATGCCGAGTTTTTCGATTTCCACCTCGACCAGGTCGCCCGGTTTGAGGAATACGGGCGGTTTACGGGCAAAGCCCACGCCCGGCGGAGTGCCGCTGAATATGAGATCTCCGGGGGCCAGCGTGCAGATATCAGAGACGTAAGATACCAGATAGTCGATTGCGAAGATCAACTGAGCCGTGCTCGATTTTTGCATTACCTGTCCGTTTAAGCGGAGTTGGATTTTAAGATTCCCCGGGTGGTGGATTTCATCGGCGGTGAAGATGGCCGGACCAATAGGCGCGAATGTGTCGAACGACTTGCCCAACAGCCATTGTCCGCCGGGCTTGCGAATTTGCCAGTCCCGGGCGGAGACGTCGTTGCCGCAACAATAGCCGCCTACGTGCTCCATTGCCTCCTGTCTGGGAATATGCCTGCCGCCGCGCCCGATAATGGCCACCAACTCGGCCTCGAAATCGACTTCCTGACTGATACGGGGCAGCACGATCGGCTGCCGATGGCCGCAAACCGCCGAGGAAAATTTGCAGAACAATATCGGTTCGGGCGGAGATTTCGCGCCGGTTTCCTTGGCGTGATCGGCGTAATTCAGTCCCACGCAAATGATTTTTTCCGATTGCGGGATGAGGGGTGCAAGCCGTAATCCTTCCAGTGGAATCGGCTTGCCCGAGGCCAAGGCCGCTTGTGCCCGGCCGATGCCGTCGGGTCCTTGGGCCAACAATGCTTTAATGCAGGCCGGTACACTGGGATCGGCATGGTTCAGATCGATGAATTGATTGTCGCGCATGCCGGCCACGCGCGGACCGTCGGGACCGTGGTAAGTAATCAGTTGCATGATAAATAGAGGGATTTGGTGATTGGGATTTATGAATCAGAAATTTGACAATATTGATTTCTTTTATGCAAGATATCGGCTATTGGGAAAAAACCATATTCCGGCCAAGAGCCTATCCCAAAACATAAAACTTAAATCACAGCAAGAGATTATAACTACGAATTCATGACGTATAAGCCCTCACCCTAGCCCTCTCCCGACCAACCTTCGGTCGGTGCCCGGAGAGGGGACTTTTAGGATAGGCTCTAAGTACCGCCGTTTTTGCCGACTTTTCCAAGCGGCTGTGAACTAATTTTGCAGCAGTGTTGCACTTATTAAACATGCGTCCGCCGTGGCGGCTGTCCAGTCACGATTTCTCCGTCAATTAGCCTGCCGAATTTTGACCTAACTCCTGTTGTGACCTAGGTTTTATAGATACAGGGAATTCGGCAGCCATGGCAATCAATCCAGATTCTGATACGCAAGTCAATGACAGTGCGGCGTTGGACCTTGCCGCTGCGCCCAAGCAGGTTGTGGCCGCCGGCAAGGTTGACCAATGGTTGACCGACCTGAACGGTTTATTGCGCGAACTGGAAATTATTTCGGCGGCGGATTACACCTTGCCGCCGGTCATAAGCGAGCAGGCCGACAATCAACTGATCCAGGTGCGGCTGGGGATCGCCAGCAGCCTGTTCGCCGCATTGCAATGCAAGCATGCCGCCACGGCCGGACACTCCTTGCGCGTGGCTCTGACATGTTCTTCCTGGGCAGTGCAGATGGGCTTGGAACAACCGCGGCGCGACGCGATTGAAATCGCCGCGTTGTTGCACGATTTGGGCGTGATCGGCGCGCCGGACAAAATCCTCCTGAAATCCGGCAACCTCGAGGAAGACGAGATGGCCTTGATGTTGCGTGTCCGAAAGAACAGCCTTGAAATCCTCAGACATTGCTGCATTTCGAATGAGGTGTTGGCGATCGTCGGAAACGTGCCGGCCTGGTACGACGGCAGCCGGAAGGGTTTTTTGCGCCGCGGCGTCGACATACCCTATGGCGCACGGATGATCGCCATTGCCGAGGCCTTCGATGCCATGACCACGGATCACGTTTATCGCCCCGCCTGTTCGCAGGAAAGCGCCATTGGCGAATTGTTCGAGTGCGCGGGCAGGCAATTCGATCCCGAACTGGTCCGGCAATTCGCCGAGTTTTACCGCGATGAACACTCGGCCTTGCATCAACGAGCGGCCCAGCGCTGGCTTCACGCGCTCGATCCCGCATTGGTCAATTCGCACTGGTCGTTGAACACCGTGCCATCACCGCTTTGCGGCGTAAAGACCGAATCTTTATTTGAGGCGAAATTGCTGGAAAACATGTGCGATGCGGTGATCTTCATCGACGTAGCGGGACGGATCGCTCTTTGGAATCGAGGCGCCGAGCGGTTGACGGGAATCGCCGCGGAGGGGGTATGGGGGCAGATTTGGCATCCGGCCTTGCTCAGTATGAGCGACGAAAAGGGCGAGCCGATCGGCGATGCGGATTGCCCGGTGAATACCGTACTTAAGTCGGGAGTACATTTGTTAAGGCGATTGACGATTGTCGCCCGCATGGGCCGGCCCGTGGCCGTCGACACGCACGTGATCCCCGTTACCGGCGACGATGGAATCATAAGCGGAGGCATACTAATGTTCCACGACGCCTCCTCCGAAACCAGCTTGGAACGGAGGTGCATGAATTTGTACGATAAAGCCACCAATGATCCCATGACCCAAGTGGCCAACCGGGCGGAATTCGACCGGGTGCACGAGATGTTCGTCGAAGTCCATCAACAAAGGCAGATCCCTTGCAGTTTGATTATATGCGACCTGGATCGATTCAAGCAGGTCAACGACACGTTCGGGCACCAGGCGGGCGACGAGGCCATCAAATGCCTGGCCGCCTTGTTGAAGAGTTCTTGCCGTCCCGGCGATTTGGTGGCCCGCTACGGCGGCGAAGAGTTCGTGGTCCTATGCACCGATTGCGATAATGCCACCGCAGCCCGCCGCACCGAGCAAATCCGCATTAATTTATGCCACTTGCCTCAACTCAAAATGGGGAGCCGCCAGGTTACGGCAAGTTTCGGCGTTACCGAAATTCAGCCGGGCGATACGCCCGAAACCATGCTCCGCCGGGCCGATCGGGCATTATTGATGGCTAAAGCCAAGGGCAGGAATTGCGTGGTGCAACTGGGCGCGGGCTCGAATGTAAAACAGCAGCCGGGCAAAACAAAGTCTCAGCGGCGCCAGGCGGATACAAAAGAAAAATTGCTGGAAAAAAATCTTCTTACCGCCGTGCCGGTTACAATGGCCGTGGAAAAGCTTCGCGGCTTCGTGGCCGATCATGACGCCAAAATTACTTCCGTTGATGGCAATCATATTTGCCTGGAAATCAGAGAACAACAATCCAATAGCCTTAGGCGCATTGCCGACCGCCCGGCCGCCTTCAAGATCGATTTGTTGATTGAGGAAGAACATTCGCAAAAAAACAAAAATGCCGCCTGCGAAAAGGCCCTGGTGAGAACGAGAATTCACGTTATCATAATGCCGGATATTACCCGTAACCGGCGACGGAATGACATCCTACACAGGGCCAACAAACTCCTCGCCAGTCTCTGCTCTTATTTGATGGCCAGCGAAGAAGACGAGCCTTCGTCGGAAAGAGTATGGGTCCGCGTCGGACGCATGCTTGCGCCCTGGCGGGGAAGAAAATGAGGTAATCTTGGCACGTATCGGATCTGCCCTGACGGGAATCGAACGCCGATTGCTTAACAGCCTGGCTTTGGCCAATGCCCAGGTCACTCTGAGCAGTTATCGCATGGCCACGGGCCATAAGATCAAGGGCTCAAGCGACGATCCTTCGGCATCTGTCGCGCTTAGCGCCATTGCCGGCCTGACCGTCGTCAATCAACAGCGGCTAAGCATCGTCAAAATGCTTCAAGAGATTGCCGGACTAAAGCAAACTTGATCATCGACCAGATATCGGATTACAACCCGATTTCTACCTGTTTCCGCTCGGGAAAATGGCGACTTGTCCGGTAGATGATCGGCGCTATAATAATTGAGTGTGTTATAAAACACTTCAAGAGCCTATTCCAAAACATCAAACTTCAATCACAGCAAGAGATTAGAACTACGAATTCACGGCGATTAAACCCTCACCCTAACCCTCTCCCAAAGGGAGAGGGGACTTTTAGGATAGGCTCTAAATCTTGCACTTGTTTAGGGAAGACACTTTCCTTCCCATTTGTTGTATATCTCGGATTACGGCGCAAAGGAGAACCGAATGTCCAATGTGCTTCATATCATCGGCAGTCCCCGGGTTGAGTCCTATTCGGCGCGGGTGGCCAAGGCGTTTTTAGATTCCTACCGGCAAGCCCGGCCCGAAGATCGTATCGAGGTGTTGGACCTGTACAAGACCGACATTCCTCCGTTTAGCGCCCCGCAGGCCAAGGCCAAGTACGCGGTAATGGCCGGCCAGGCCCCCAAGAGCGAGGCCGAGGCCGCCTGGCAAGCCGTCATCAAGACCATCAACCACTTCAAGGGCTTCGACAAGTACGTATTGTCCAGCCCGATGTGGAACTTCAACATCCCTTATCGATTGAAGCAGTACATCGACGTGATCGTTCAGCCTTCGCTGACGGTTTCTTTCTCGCCCGAAAAAGGCTACACCGGACTGGTCTCCGGCAGGCCGCTGATGCTAATTCTGTCCCGAGGAGGCACATACCAAGCGGGTAATCCCTGCGAAACCTACGACTTCCAGGAGTCTTACCTGCGATGCATTTTCGGATTCATCGGTTTCACGGACATTCGGGCAATCCGCATCCAGGGCACGTTGCAGAACAAGCCCGAGCAGGTCGAGGCAGATACCCGCAAGGCCGTTGCCGAGGCCTCAGCCGCGGCCCAGGAATTCGCCGGGGAAATGGCAATGCATGCATGAATTCGGAAAAACCTGTTTGCGAGCAGTCGCAAAGGCTCTATTCAATGGCTGGAACTATTCTAGTTGCGGTGGAGTAACGTGGCGATATATATACACGGCCTCATAGTCGCGGTTGAATTTTTCCTTCGGTTGGAAAGCTCGCCAAAAGATCTCGGGTCGGGTAAGATCATCCCAGTATATGTCGAGCACCTTGATCAAATTGTACTCCACGCCTATGCTTTTCAGGGAATTTATTGTTGTTTCGCCCTTTTTTTTAAAAGGGCCGAAAAAGATGAAATAATCGGGAAGGCCCTGACCAAAGAAATGAATGGACGGAAGCGATGCGAATTGTTCTTCCGGAGGATAGCGCAAGTGCCAGGCATATATCGGATGCGGCGCGTGATACATAAGCGAAAGTTCCATGTAATTCGGCCATACCCAGATGCTCTCGCCACGCTGGACATTATCGTTGATCCAGCGGATGGCGACGCTCAGGGAAGTATCTCGCGGATATAGAAGTTCACCTGCAAAATCAACGGGTCTGCTGCACCATTGGTTTGGAGAAAAAGGATGATTCGCTACATTCGATCCCATTATAAGAAGGGCCAATGGCAAAGCAAAAAACCAGCGATGCCGTGTAATCGACGCGATCACCAGGGCCGACAAACCAATGCATAAGGGAAGCAATGGTGTTAAATAGCGGATATCGGCCTCGGGTATCAACACCGTGGGCTGTGGGGAAAGAATCGCGATTGCGAGTGTATATACGATGATGGCGACCGCTCCCCGCAATAGCCATACGTTTCGCGTCCAAATATAAATTATCGGCGCGGCCAGTATAAGAATGCCGACGCAGAATTCGCAATTATTAAGGTCTCGAAAATTCCACCAAATCAAGGTCAACTTATCCAGCAGAATGTTTCGTGCTGGAAAATCCGGCATGACCCGGGTCCCAATTGGGTTATAGATCCATACGGTGATAATGCCCGCCAGCGCCTGAGGCCCCATAAGCAGGAGCCAATGGCCCAGTTTTAACCGCTTTTGGCGGCGCCCAAACAGCAGATAATCGCAGGCCAGTACGGCGTATAATCCGGCGTAAGCCAGGTAGTGTGTCAGGATCAGAATGACGGAGGCCAGCATCATCAAGAGGATTCCGGGCCATCGCCCGTTCCAATTCAGATACATATAAGCAATCAGCAGAGTTAGCAAAATCGCCATCGAATAATACCGGCACTGGCGGCAATAGAGAAAAAACGAAACGTTGGCCAGCAAGCCGATAGAAAACACTATCCAAATACTTCTTGATAATCGACTCCTATACATCCAGTAAAGCAGAAAGGTTACACTCAATAAGCCGCAGATGGCAAATGGCATTCGCGGCCATAAAGAACTTACGCCTTTGACTCCTACAAAAGGCGCTACAAGATAAAAAGCGGCGGGAGGTTCATACCGGTGGACGAGATTTCTCAAATTCGCGCCACCACGAAACACGCATATATTATGATCTTGCAGGGCCATGGTGTCCCCGGTGCGGGCAACACCCCGGGAGTACAACGCCGTAAGGGCTTCGTCACTCCATAGCGGATAATGACCCAAACGAAAAAAGAGGAGCACGCATGAGAGGATGAGAACAACGATACTGATCGGCAACAACAGTCGAAAATCAGCCGGCGGATCATGAATCGCTGTTGCCGGCGTGCGGCTCAATTGAGAAGGCGATGAGGTCTGATGATATTTTTTTCGTGGTTTTTTCATGCCTTTGCGAGCCGGGGTATTTTCAGCAAGTCGAAAAATATTAGAATTATTGATGTTTGATTTGATAATGGTCCAACAAGACAACCTTTTTGTTGTATTTTCCGGCCTCCCGTTGGTCGGCCTCGGTTCATTCGCCATGCAAACGTCAATAGTTAAGCTAAAACCTAATGATCAAGATTAGTACGACGCTTGAATAATCGAAGGGGAAAGCTCCGGCGGCCGCTGCCCTGGCGGAACGACGGGAAAGAAATCCAATGCATAAATATATCCC
>JBEKSO010000011.1:0-21595 GCA_049516935.1 Thermoguttaceae bacterium | reverse complement strand
AGAAACTTTTGATCCCTTCGATCAGTGAGCCGTTTTGTCCGGCTTGGATCGATTCCAGATGTTCGAGCATCCGCCACAGGCTGCGCCGCCCGCGAAACATCGGCGAGACCTGCCCGCCGGGTGACCCGAGGGTCTCGATTTTCACCCGATCGCCCCGCACCAGCCCGATGAATCCCAAGGCCGCGGCCAATTGCAGGGCGTATCGCAGTTTGGTCGGCTCGCCGAAATCCATCGACGTGCTGGCGTCGATCAGTGCGTAAAAGTGCAGGTCCTCCTCTTCCAGGAACATCTTCAAAAAAAGTTTTTCCAGCCGGGCGTAAGTGTTCCAATCGACAAAGCGGAGGTCGTCGCCCGGCACGTAATTGCGGAAATCGGCGAACTCCACGCTCTGCCCCTTGCGCGGACTGCGGCGCTCGCCCTTCATCCGCCCGCGAAAAACCTTGCGGCTGACCAACTCCATCTTTTCCAGTTGGACCAGCAACTCGGGCGATAATAGCGTCGATGCGGTGGACATTTCAGGTGCCGGAGGTCAGGGGTTTAGCTGTGGGACATGGGCGCTTAAGCGATCATACGAGGATTATCGCATTTCCACATGCCCACGACAAGCGTGGGCATGGCACCTGTCTTATTGGAGTTGGGGAACAAAACGCGATTTTTCCACGATTTACTCCTGCCTATTTGCATTTTTTCTCTTATGGCAATTCGAACTTTTTGGTCACCAAATCGCGATTTTTCCACTTTGGCGGCCGGGAGTTATCTCTCTTAATGCCGTTGATTTGATATTGATATTCTATCCGTGGCGGAAGGGATTCTATAGAATTGCCTGGGCCAATTTCAAGAGGGAAAATTGGCCAGGATATAATATACGAGGGATATCAAGAGACAGGGATTGTCGCCATGCCGGGTCCCATGGCACCGGATGGTATAATTTGCTGAACTCTATTTAAAAGATGGGGCGAACTATGACCGACAACCACAATCGAAATCAAAAGGAGTGCATATCGCCTAAAATAGGCCAATATAAAGAAAATGGCCGAAGAATTATGAAATCAGGTCGAATAACCGACCATCCGGCCTTTGGAATGTGGAAGAATCGCGCATATTTGAGTGATATTGGCCAATATGTCTGGTGGCTGCGAAAGGGTCGATAAAATACGAGAGACTATTCGCTGGCATAGCCGGGCAATGAAATAGCATGTTTTGTAGCAGTTATATTTCATTCATATTTTTATCAGGCCTATCTAACTAAACCAAGATAGTGGCATCCATTCTAGTTTCAGTGCCAATGATGTCGCGAATCCCTGCAAGTCAGGATAAAGAGTTGCTTGATTAATATTCATACGATCGAGTTCAGTTAAAGCTTCATCGCGAATATGATTCTCTATTATAATCTTATGTATATTATCCCGCATGCGATTCGGATCTCCATCAAATAATAGATTCTCTTCAAAACCTTTATTCGCTGCACCTGGACATAAAAACAATCCCTGCTGAATTAATAATCTTGCATTCGCTCTTGGCGGCTCAATCGGCAAAACAAATGGTGTTGTGTTTTTAATAAATATATCGTCGAATTTATCTGATATGAAGTCGGCATCTCGAAGATCATTTTTCGTCACATTATTTTGGTTTAGTAATGCATTAATGTATGGAAAACTAATTTCTATTAGCCATTCAGTATTGATTGCCCAAATTGCTCGTTTTGTATCATTGCGACTGTTTTCGTTTGTTTCATCGGCGCTCTCTTCTAATGCAAAAAAACAAGCAATATATGGGGAGTGTGTAAAATCTAGCAGCCTTGTCGGTGTGCCATAATGTCGCATCAAAGATAACCATTCTAACCTGTCATCTTTATCTGGTACCATTGAGCAATTTAGAAAATGATGTGCCGCTCTCTTGAACTGATTCAGAAGGTAATCCTCCGCAGTTTGCTGACCTATATAAGAGTTTATTCTTTTATTTAACTGTCTATCAAGTGTGCTTTTTAGTTCCTCGGTTTCTCGCCGATGACCACGGAAAACCCAATTTTTATCATCAATATACCGTCTTGCTAAGAAGTTGATCAAGCGATCCCATACTTTATCAGGTTCTAAATTAGATCGCACTTTATATTCATTGTGATGAAATGGATATGTCTTAGGCGAACATTCCATATCTTCCATATATTCTTCAATTTGATTTTCCATGATGATCTCCATTCTCGTCGATTTGACTGTCGATCTCTTCGCGATGAAGTTGTTCGTAAGCCCACGCATTTGTAAGGTCTTCTGCACGTAAAGTGGGATAACTTCGAAGAATTTCTGCTTCAGTCATGCCCAAGCGTTTGGATTGGACCAGAATCCAAACGGGAATGCGAGTGTGGACAATACAGGGATCGCCACCACATACATCTGGCGTGCATTCAATGCCGGGCGCTAAAGTCTTCATGGCTGATAGCCCTCACCCTAACCCTCTCCCAAAGGGAGAGGTGACTTTTTAAATGGCTTTTATTATAACGTTTCTCAATTACAGCATTTCCCTGAACTGCCCGAAGAGGTAATTGCTATCATGCGGGCCGGCGGAGGCTTCGGGGTGGTATTGGACGCTGAAGGCGGGGGCGGATTTGTGGCGCATGCCTTCCACCGTGTTGTCGTTGAGATTTAGATGAGTGATTTCCAGATCCGCCGGCAGTGAATCGGCGTCCACGGCAAAGCCGTGGTTTTGCGTGGTGATTTCCACGCGGCCGGTGAGCTTATTTAAGACGGGCTGGTTCGCGCCGCGGTGGCCGAATTTTAGTTTGTAGGTTTTCGCGCCGCAGGCCAGGGCCAGGAGTTGATGGCCCAGGCAGATGCCGAAGATGGGTTTTTTGCCCATCAGGTCGCGGATGGTTTTTTGGGCGTAGTCGAGAGGCTCGGGATCGCCGGGCCCGTTCGATAGGAACACGCCGGCCGGATTGTACGCAAGCACTTCACGCGCCGTGGCCGTGCCGGGCAGGATGGTTACGCGGCAGCCCGAATCGAACAGCCACCGGGCGATGTTCCACTTCATGCCGTAATCCAAGGCGATAACAAGCGGCAAGTCTTCCACACTGCTGGGCAAGCCAGCAGTGGCACCCCTTGTGCCACCATTCACTGGCAAGATGCCAGTGCCACTTACACTGGCAGAGCCAGCGGCACTTGCACTGGCAGAGCCAGTGGCACGACCACTTAGTCGAGTCCAGGGGCTTAGAGGCTCGTGCCACTCGATCGCCTTTTCCGGAATCACTTCGCGGACCAGATCGCGGCCGACCAGGCCGGGGCTGGCCTTGGCCTTGGCCACCAGGCTGGCATCGTCCAGATCGACGGTCGATAGGACGCCTTTCATTGCGCCTAGTGTGCGAATCCGCCGCACCAACGCCCGGGTATCGATGCCTTCCAGGCCGACGATGTTGTTTTTCTTGAGATAATCGCCCAATTCGCCGTCGGCCCGAAAGTTGCTCACGCGGCGGCTCCGCTGGCGGACGACAAATCCGGCCAGGAACGGCCGGCGACTTTCCACGTCTTCGGCGTTTATGCCATAATTGCCGATCTCGGTGTATGTCATGGTTACAATCTGCCCGCGATAACTGGGGTCGGTAAGTATCTCTTGGTAGCCGGTCATCGAGGTGTTGAAGCAGACTTCGCCGTCTACCTCGCCTTCTGCGCCGAATGCGGCGCCTGTGTAAATCGTACCGTCTTCCAGGGCGAGTTTTGCGATTGTGGTCATAATATCACTAAGGGTTTTCCCTATGGAGTTGTCAACACGGAGGCACGGAGATCACGGAGGTTAAACAATAATAGAAGTGAGCACATTTTCGAGTTCTATTATCATGTTCAACAAAATCTTTGGATATTTTCTAAAAAAATGAGTTAAGTTCTTTTCTCCGTGTTTCCGTGGTGTTGTTATTTGTAAAAAATGTAGGTTAGATGTGCATCTACGGATTAGTCACTTAAAGTCCGACCGGTAGTCGGCCCGATAGCTGTTTATACGGGCTGCGGGTCTCTGAACCAGCACCTTTAAGATGCTTGTGTTCGGGCAGCCTGAGATTGGGTTCTTGTACCGGCGAACGAGAACCCTTTTTTATTTCCTAATTGCCTAACTATCGGCAACAACCTCTGTTATGATTTTACCCGCATTTGCGAGAAGGGCATAGATGCCCAAAGAACCACCATGCCGGGTGGGATCGAAATACTACTAGCTTTGGATTATAAGAAAGAAGCCGGGAGTTTGAACCTTGGAATTTAAGGATGAAGGATAAGGATTAAAGGCCCGTTGATATGTCTCTTTTGGTTCTTTTGTTCTGGACGCACTTTGTGACTTGGCATATCATTTTGATATGAAATTTACGAAGTATTTTTTGCACACTCATGAGAGGCCTGATCGTTGCGACATTCGGATTGAATGGATCGAACAGGTAGTTTCCCATCCGATCAAAGAAATCGTTCAAAACGATGGAAGGATTAAAAAATGGGGGAGGGTTCCTGAAGCCGGCGGAAAATATTTGCGTGTAGTGCTGCTCGCAGACGGCAAGACCGTTCACAATGCTTTTTTTGACCGACGATTTAGCGAGGTGGAAGATGAAGGTTAAGTACTTTCCAGATACTGATACGCTTCTTGTCAATTTTAGCGACAAAAAGATCGCGGAAACCCACGACCTGAACGAAAACGTTCTAGTTGAACTCGACAAAAATGGAAATGTTGTCAGCATGACTATCGAACATGCAAAGCAACAAATGGATGTCAGCGAATTTTCTTATCAACTGGCCCCCGTTTAATATAGATAAAAATCATACAAAGCCCACGAGTTGCAGCCCGTGGGCTTAACGGCATTCATCTCCTGAATTCATTTATATCTTCTATTTTCCCAGGCAGCGGCCGATTTGCCGCACGGCCTGGCGGAGCCGATTTTCGTTTTCCACCAGGGCAAGCCTCAGGCAGCCTTCGCCCGCCGGACCGAAACCGGCCCCGGGGCTGACGACAACATCGCCCTCGGTAAGCAGTTTCAATGCGAATTCGAAGGAAGTGGTTTGCGAGGCCCAGGGCTCGGGCATTTTTGTCCACACGAACATGGTGGCCTTGGGGCGCTCGATCGGCCAACCCAGCCGTTCCAGACCCTCGCAGAGCACGTCGCGCCGCCGCTGATAAATGGCCGCTTGCTCCTCTACTGCCGCATCCGTTTTGCGCAAAGCCACGATGGCCGCAATCTGAATGGGCTGGAACATGCCGTAGTCGTAATAACCTTTAATTGTGGCAAGCGCACGGAGCATCTCGTCGTTTCCGGCGGCAAAGCCCACGCGCCATCCGGCCATGTTGTAGCCTTTGCTCATGGTTGTAAATTCCACGCCCACGTCTATTGCTCCGGGGGCGGCGAGGAAACTCGGCGTCTTGTACCCGTCGAAGGCCACGTCGGCATAAGCCAGGTCGGAGATGACCATGAATTTCCAACGCTTGGCCAGTTTCACCACCTCGATGTAAAATTCCGGCTCGACCACGGTGGCCGTGGGATTATGCGGAAAATTGATAATCAACAATTTCGGTCGGGGAACCAGGTGCCGGCAGGTGTAATCGATGTTAGATAGAAATTTTGCCGGATCGGTCACTTCCAAAAGGATAGCGTTAGCGGCGGCCATAGCCACCGCGTAAAGATGGGCAGGATAGTGAGGAGCGGGAACAATTGCCGTGTCCCCCGGCCCCACCAACGCCAGGCACATATGACTGAATCCCTCTTTCGATCCAAGGCACACCAGGACTTGATTTAGCGGGTCGAGTCTGACGCCGTGCTGTTTGAAGTATTTCGAAGCCACCTCGCGGCGGAGACTCAAAATGCCTTTAGCCTCGGAATAGCCGTGATTTTTCGGATCCCGGGCCGCCTCGGTGAGCTTTTCCACGACTAAATCTTGCGGCGGATCGCTGGGATTGCCCATGCCCAAGTCGATTACGTCGTCGCCCGCGCGGCGTTTATCGTATAACAATTTGTTAATTTGGGCAAAAAGATAGGGCGGCAGACGTCGCACGCGATCGGCTACCTCAATAATAAACGGTTGGTTGGTTGATGTTTGCTCGCCTATGGACCGGTCATCGCTCATAATTTGAATCCTCAAGAAAACTATTTTTTAAGCATAATCCGAATGAATGAGATCCGCCAGACCGGACGGGTTGAAAAGTCCCTTGAAACCGCTTGCGGTATATCGAGGATTTACGCTGTGATTGTGAAAACCGCTTGCGGTTTCGCGATAACCGCGCCCGGGACCTGCCTATCACGATGTCTTAGACGCACTTTCGCTATCGGCGCTGTAAGAAATTTTGTGTCAAGCGGTGGCACGGACTTCCAGTCCGTGAAGAAACACGGCCAAGATGGCCGTGCCACTTCACCCCACGCAAAAATCCGTACAGTCCCCGCTACCCGGCCAAGCGTGTAATGCGGTTGGGGATTTGGGCGGGAACTTTTTCCGGGCGATAGCGGTATTGCATGATATAGGCGTCTTCCGGCGTATCGGCGTAATAACTTCGCAACACCGATACCGCACGGAAACCGTTCTCGCGGAAAAACAATTGCGCGGAAAGGTTGGTTTCCCGGACTTCCAGCACAATGCGGGTGCGGCGTTGGGTGGAGAGCTTGGCCGCAAGTTTGGCGATCATTTGACTGCCCACGCCTTGGCGTTGGCGGTCTTTCGCCACCACGAAGTTCAGCACGTGAATGCGGGTCTTATGGAGTTCATAAATCATGAACCCCACTACCCGATCGTCTTGTTCGGCCACCATGCCGATACAATTGCGCTGCCTGAGACAATTGACGAAGTCGTCTTCGCTCCAGGGATACTCGAAGCACTGTTTTTCAATAGCCAGGACTTCGGGCATGTCGCGCCGAATCATCCAACGAATGTGGACGCGGACTTCCTGTTTCTGGTTGGAATGCATGCCGGCCTCCTTCCTTGCAGGCCGGTCACCGTCTCTAAAAAGAGCGTGACCTTTGCATCGTTCCCGGGACGCTCCTTCGCGTCCTTTGGCTTTGGGCAACTAGCTTCCGTGTCGCCCATGCAGCCTCATTACCAGCGGGACACATACGGTACCATAACCGGGCCGCCGCTCCAATACGAACATTTACGATATTGCAAATTGGCAATTGCGAATTTCAAATTGCAAATTGAACAAATATAAGAACTTACGTCAATTTACAATTTGAAATGTGCAATTTTAAATAATTTACATGTGGGAGGCCGGGATGCACTAAGAGCTTTAGACTAGAAGTCTTGCCTCATTTGCGAGATTATCCCATAACATCCAAGCTACTTGGTCGATGAATTACCCGACGATTTGTTGTTATTACCCTTGGATGGTTGCTTATTGTTTGTTTCCGGCCTCTTGGGGGCTTGAGATGAAGTCTTTGACTTGGAAGTGCCGTCGCCCAATATGTCGGACAGGGCCTCGCGGGCCTGCTGGCTGGTGACGCCTTGCCCTAATTTAACGACTTTGATCGTGGAAGTCGGCGCCGCCGCCTGGTCCAGGTCGTTGATCATCTTGTGCACCTGATCGAAAAGGTATGCCGGTGCCGAAACAACCAGGGAGTTCGACAATTCGTCGATTCCGATGGAAAGCTGCCCTTTGAATTTCGGCATTTTCTGATCTTTCTTTCCGTCCTCTTCGCTGGAAAATTCATAGATGTACATCCGCCCGGAATCGCGATCGTTCGGCTTTGCCCCCTGCAGGGCCTTGTCGTTGGCGCTGAGCAGATCGCGGTACACGTCCTTGATGGTTTCCGCAACCACCTTGGCCTTGGAATATTGCAGATGAACAGTCTCGGTTTTGCGGGCCGACTGCGAATCGTCGGGCTGCTTGTCGTAAAGATCGATCAACTCCCCGATGGTTTTCAATTGGGCCGCGTCGGCGTTCTCCACGAGAATGGTGTTGCTTTCCGAATCGGATATGAATTTCAGCGGGCGCCGCTTGGACAAGCGGTTTTGAGTATCCTTGGAATCGTCCTGACCGCCATAACCATAAATATAATCCAAGATATTCGACCGGGAGTCCTTCTTATCGTCGTCCATGAAGAAGTCCTCCAGATTCAAGGCCACGGTGTATGCCCAGGCATATTTCAATTTAAATACTTTGTAACCCTTGCGGGGCGCGGCGAGCTGGGCCGCTAATTCCTCGATCGAGTCCAAGGCGTCGATATCTTCGCTTGATATGGTTATGTGCCCCTCGGCGTCCATCTTGATCTCCACCGCAGGCGGAGTTTTGCCAAAGGACTCTTTCGGTTCCGCCACCGACGCTCCTGCTCGGCTGAATTGCACGAACTTCAGGGCATCGGACTCCATCGCACGCGCCCCGGCGCTTTTTGTGGCCGGCTCCGGCGGCGGGAGTTCTTCTTTCGATGGCTTGGGCGGCGTTTTATCCGCCTCCGGAGCAGGATTCACCAATAAAGGATTGGGTGCTATCGACGGCCATGCCCGCCGAATCCGCTCCAGCAATTCCTCTCCCTCCTTGCCGTCGCGGACGTCGATCATCCGCACCGTGTCGCGGCGGCTGCCCTTGGGCGGAATTTCGCCCAGCTTCACCAGCAGATTTTCCACCTCCCCCAATTCCACCTCATTGGCCCATAGCAGCAATCGGTTGTGGTCCACGTCGGCCTCGACGCGGAATTCACTGGCGCTTTTGTCCTTGTCGCTGTTGGATGACTGATTTCCATAGTCCATCCAATACGGCTGTCGGGTGGGCTTTTCCTTTTTCTCCCCCAGCATCATGAACGTGATCGAACCGGCCACGTAATCGGCCGCCAGCCGCCGCAGCCGAATCACTTCAAATTTGCGTTCGCTGCCGCTGAGCTTTTCCACCACGGAGCGAATCGTGACGTGGTCGGCCAGCGAGGCATAGGCCACGATCGCCTTGTTTTTCTTGTCGATTTGCAGCCGAGTGGTGGGATCCAGATTGCCGATTTCCTGCAACGTCTTTACCACCGGCTCCGGATCGACTCCCGTTATGCGGTAAACTTGCATGCGGTTCACGTTGGTCAACAACGACTGCGTGGTGTCCAAGGGAACGTCGATGGCGCTGACGGCCTGGATAATAATGGCCATTTTATCGGGCGGGGCCTTCGCCAGAATGCTGTTTCTCCGCTGGTTCAAGACCAGCATCACCACTTGTTTGGGCTTGGCCGCGCCCTGAGCCCCGGGCTGACCTCCTTGTTGCTGTTGCTGCTGCTGTTGCTGCTGCATGCGGGCCATCATCATGGCCTGCTGCTGGGGATTGTCTCCGCCGGGCTGATTGGGCCCGCCGGGCATGCCCGGCGTCCCCTCGCCTTTTGCATCCGGACCCAGCAAGGTCTGCAACTGCTCCAAGACCTCGCTGGCCCGGGCATATTGCAGCACGAACTCCCGCACCAGCCGCTGCTGATTGTCGGCCGACTGCACGTCACTCAATAGTGCTCGAATCTCCCGCAAATTGATAACTGCGTCGAGGGCCTCCAGCCGGTTCGTGGATTTAAGCGGAGTGAGCTTCCCGTTCGGACTTTTGATGGGATTAAGCTCTTCAATGATCACATCCGCCATAAGCCAGTCCAGGGGAAAGGATACCTTCACGAATTCGTGCGGATCGCGATTATCAAGCCCTTCAGGCGTGACTCGGGGCACCCGGCTCGGATCGAGCTTTTTGATATTGGCCACCGATAGGACCTCGCCGTTGCACAGCAGCGTATAGCCCCGCGCCAAAAGATGCAGGTTGATTAAATCCCGCGTTTCCCGGACCGTGTAACGTTGCCGTGATTTGAGATTCAAATAATCTCCGGGCAATTCCTGCCAATCCAGACTCATGCTGGATCTATCGGCCAACCATTCCAGCACCGGTTGCCAAGGCTGATTGTTGAAATTGAATTGGAGTTTTCCATCCGCATCGGGGCGAACCTTTAATTCTTCGGGATCGGGCGGTTTGGGCGGTTTTGTGGGATGCTGGATGGATTTAGGTTCTTCGGGCTTGGCCGCATCGCCCGGTTTTCCCGGCGGCGTATCGCCCGGTTTTCCCGGCTGATCGCCCGCTTTGCCCGGCATCCCTTCAGGCCTGCCCGAAGGCTCGCCCGGCTTGCTTGGTTTTTTCGCTTCTTGGGGCGGGAGAGCTTTGATCGCCCCTTCGCCCGGCTTTTCAGCGTTGACCGCCGGCTGTTCGCCGGATTTGTCCGCATCGGGCTGTGCTTTGGTTTCGGATCCCGAATCCGATGTAGCAGAAAATTGAACCGAACCGCCGCTTACCGCAGGCTTCTCATCATCACCCATTAAAATCCCTGGTCCAAATAAGATAGGCGCAAGCACAAACATGGACCAAAGGACCCGCCCCGGCCATCGACCTCTTCCCAGCTTAATTGTCATGATAATTTCCCCGTCTCTATATAAACATGACGACAGAATTCCGGATTTTCGAGTTTATCACACCTTATTCTGTCCATTCATGATTAAAAATGCAAGCATTTAATAGGTTTACCATCCGCTTATTTAGGGGGGGAAAATGATGACAATATCCTTTTTTTCAAAAAGGACTGTGGAGAAGTGGGCAAACTTTGCCGATTATTCGTGCTGCGTAGTTAGTGCGCTTTTTGCGGGCTGTAAACTACCCATTACTTGTTTCCATAATCCCCCTTGAACAAGAGTGCTTAAATGTCAGTCAATCAATCACTTACAGAAAAAGGGCGGTTCCTGAAAGCCTTGGCTTTCCTGACTTTTATGGCAGTTTGGATAATCTTATTGGCCGACACGCCATTGCTAGCACAACAGCAGGCGTCCCAGGATGCCGGACCCATTCTTAAAGCCTATTCTTGTCCGGTTGCGATCATTGAGGGTACGGCGGCCCGATTAAGAGAAAAATTCAAGGGCCAGCCTGACGTGCGGATTACCACCAACCTTCGCACCGCCCAAATTCTTGTGTACGCGCCTCTTGAGGCACAATCGCAGATAGCCGATAGCATGGCCGGCATTAGGGGCGCAACCGCATCGCCGCCTAATCGCGCCGCTTCGGTCCATAATCCGCCCGCCGCTACAGATGCCCGAGCTTCCAAATCGATTTCCGTTTCTTTGCAGAACATCAGCGGAAAACAGCTTGAAGAAACCTTATTGAACATGCTGGGCAATCGTCTTACCGCCGTCCCGCCCGCGGAATTGGGCGCAAGCAGTTTCCAATCGATTCTGCCCGGCGGCGCCGTTGTCCGGCTCGACATTCTGCCGCAAGTGAACCGCTCCAGCTTGTATGGCACGGCCACAGCCGTGGATTCGTTTGCCCGGCTGATTAAAACTCTGGATTCGCCGCCCCGCCCGGGTGATGAGAGCATGCGGCTGGTTTCGCTGAATGATTCGAGCATAGCGGCCACGCGCCGCGCAGTGGAAGCCATACAGTCCTCGGACTTGAACAAGATTCCGCGCAACCCGGTGGCGACAAAATTATACCAAGATCCCAAAGAGGATCTGAAGCCCAAAGACGGCCCGACTCTGGTCGCCCAGGCCCAAATGACTCCCCAGGAAGAGCAACAGGAGCAGGAAGAAGATCAAAGCACGATGCAGGTCCTTCAGGCCCCGGGCGGATCGCCGGAAAAAGCCGCCATGGAAATCGGCCAGATCGGACCGGTTCAGGTGGAGATGCTGGAAGGGCTCGACGTGCTGATTATCCGCGGCCATAAAAAGGACGTGGAACAAGTCATGAACGTCATCAAACAGGTCGAGCAGCTCAGCGCCAAAACCGAACCGGCCATAGAGGTCTACAAATTGAAGTACATCGGTTGCCAGGCCTTGGCAGACTTGATCACGCAAGTATATGGCAGCGTGTATGAAATACGCCAGGGAACCGTGAGCATTACCGCCCTGGTCAAGCCCAACGCCCTCTTGATCTTGGGGCGGAAGGAAAACGTGAAAACCGTTTTGGACCTGGTGCGAAAGTTGGATCAACCCGCCGCGCCGGAAATGCAATTTCATGTATTTCGCTTGCAACACACGCCTTCGGCCACGGCGTACAACATGATATACGATTTCTATAACAACCAACCAAATCGGGGAACCGGATTGGACACCCGCGTGTTGATTGAGAACGACGACCGCTTGAACTCCTTGATTATTCAGGCCAGTCCCCGCGATATGGCCGAAGTCGCGGAATTGATCGCCAACATCGATAAACCGGCCAGCGCGGCGGTAAACGAGCTGCGGGTAATTCCGCTGAGATATTCGATGGCCAACGACCTGGCCACAGTCATCATGAGTGCAATTAGCGGACAGGCGGCCCGCGCCCCGACCGCCGGCGGATTCGGCGCTCCTGTCGCGGCCGCCGCGGGCACAGCCGCACAACGCTCCATCGTGCTCCGCTTCCTTAACATCGACACCAAAACCCACAAGCTCCTCCAATCTCAATCCGGAATATTAAGCGACATCAATGTCTCGCCCGACATCGGGGCCAACTCGCTCATCGTATCCGCTCCCGCCGAAAGCATGGGCCTGATGGAATCCTTGATTCAAGCACTCGACCAACTGCCTTTGGCCGAGGCCGAAATCAAAGTATTCACCATTACCAACGGCGACGCCTCGAGCATGATGAATTTATTGTCAACGCTTTTCGGTCCACCCACCCGGGGCGGCCAAGCGGCCGCGGGCGGCGCGGGCGGCTTCGGCGGCGGCTTCGGCGGAGTGGGCGGAGCAGGAGCGACCGGCCTGCAAACCGTTACCTTGGAAGGCGAAGGTTCCATGATCCCCGTCCGTCTGGCCGTTGATTCCCGTACAAACAGCATTATCGCTTCCGGCAGCCACGGCGATTTGGAAACCATAAACGTGATTTTGCTCCGCCTTGACGGCACCGACGTCCGCAACCGGGAAAACTACGTCTACAAATTGAAAAACGTAGCCGCTTCCTACGCCTACACGGCTATCAGCACCTTTCTCACCAATCTCTATTCCATGGAAACGGGCTTGTCATCGTACGGCGCCATCACCCCCTTCGCGCTAATCGAGCAAGAGGTGATCGTCGTGGCCGAGCCTTCCACAAACAGCCTGATCATCAGCGCCACACCTAAATATTTCCAAGACATCAAAAAAATGATCGATGAACTCGATAAACGCCCGCCCATGGTCCTGATCCAGGTGCTCATCGCCCAGATCACGCTCACCGACGATGAACAATTCGGCGTGGAATTGGGCCTGCAAGACGGACTGCTCTTCGACCGCAGCGCGGCGTTGGCGGCGACATCCAATCCCCCGGGCCAAGGCAATAATCTCAATCCGGGTTATGCCTTTCCCGGCTCGCCATTGGGCAACAGCCCCACCAACCCGGCCGGCATCTTGTCGACTAACAACGCCCCCCTGGTGGGCACGCAAGGGCTTTCGAATTTCGCTTTGAACCGGGCCGATCCCACCCTGGGCTGGGGCGGATTAGTCTTATCCGCCTCCAGCGAAAGCGTGAACGTACTGCTCCGGGCGCTAAAACATAATCAGCGCATCGAAGTGCTCAGCCGCCCCCAAGTTATGACCATGGATAATCAGGAAGCCTGGGTGCAGGTCGGAGCGCAAGTGGGACTCATCACCGGTTCAGCCAGCACCGTCAACGGCCAAACAAACACCGTGACCCCCCAACAAGTCGGCCTGATCTTGACGGTTCAACCCCGCGTCAGCGAGGATGGGGTTGTGGTCATGGTAATCAATGCCACAAAATCATCCGTGGGACCGGAAGCCGAGGGCACCCCGATCACCTCTGTAAACGGCCAACTTATCCGTGAACCGCAAATCCCCATAACCACGGTGCAAACCACGGTCAGCGCTTTGGACGGCCAAACCATTATCCTGGGCGGGCTGATCACAAAAGACAAAGTCGACGAACACCGCAAGGTGCCTTGGGTGGGCGATATCCCCATACTGGGACGTTTGTTCCGCTACGACTCGGTGCACAACGAACGCGACGAATTGCTGATCATCATGACGCCGCATATTGTGACTAGCGTCGCCCAGGCCGACGAACTCAAAAAAATCGAGGCCGCCAGGATGAACTGGTGCCTCGGCGACGTAATAGAAATGACCGGCGACATCGGACTCCGCCCGCGCAACGGCGATTGGCCGGACAGCGATACCGAGGTGATTTACCCCGATGTCAATCCGCGGGCGGAAAAACCATGCGTAAGTGATGGAAAATCCTCGACAAACGAGCTGATTCCCACGCCGCCTGCCGTAATCAACCCGGATAAAAACGCCGCTCCCTCAGGTCCGTCGAACGTGCCGCCCGAAGCGCCGCGCGCTCCCCAGCCCGACTCCGGCGCCATGGCCCCGCAGCAGCGTTACATGCCCGCTAATTCGGCGTTTTACTTTAATACCAACGGCCAGGTTCCTTTGCAGGCGTCAACCGCGCCACAGGGGATTAGAACGGCGGCTTATGAGCGGCCGGCCGGTTATCCGCCGCAGCCTGCCGCGCCAATTTCAAATCCGCCTTATCCCAACACTTCCAATGCCGTGACGCCCGCGGTTTACGATGCGCCCCCGCGCTATCCCACAACCCAGCAACCGTTTTATCGATAGTTTTGAATCAATATTACAACAAAAGCATGTTATTTGCAGGAGAGAAAATCGAATGTCGCGATTAAACTCCTTAAAACAAAGCGTTTTCACGGTCGTTGTGCTTGCGATGGTCGCCGGGTGCGCGCCGCTGAAAATACCCAAACCGAACGTGTGGCCTTTTACCAGCGAAGATTCGCCTGGAACGCCTACGCGGATCGTCGCTTCCTGGACCGATACCGTCCTATATCAGGCCAATCAGGTTCCCATGCGGGGCTTTGGCGGCAGGCTCCTATTTTATTCCGGGGAAAAACCGGAACCCATAAAAGTCGATGGCACGCTGACCGTTTATGTTTTCGATGAAACCAACCGCGATCCGAACAACGCCAAGCCCGATCGCAAATACGTGTTTACCAAAGACCAACTCTCCTCGCATTACAGCAAGTCGAAATTGGGCAATTCCTACAGCGTATGGCTGCCCTGGGACGAGACGGGCGGACCGCAAAAAGATGTCAGCATGATTGCCCGCTTCACGCCCGAAAAAGGCGGCGTCGTGGTGGGCGAGCAAACAAAGCAAATTCTGCCCGGCAAGATGCAAATTGTAACGAAAAAGCCCGGCGACGGCCTTCCCGCCGCCTTCCAAGCGCAGGCATTGCCCGGACAGCTCCCATCCCCGCAAATATCTCCCGTGCAAGCAGCCTCTTATGTGACTCCCCTGCCGCCGGTGGCTCCTCAAAATCAAGGCGGCGCACAAAACACACAATGTCAACCTCGCGGCGTCGACACCACAACTATACAACTTCCCCCCAAAAGCATCCTGAGAAACTCGCTGGCAAGGGGCGATATGCCATGCCCCAATTCGGCTAATCCCGACGTATCGCCTATCCCGGTTAACCCAAACTACGTCACCAAAACCGGAGTAATAAACCCGGTCCTCCGAAGCACGGGAGAGATTCAGCCGGCTGGCAATCAACCGCCCACGGCCGGCAATCAGCCGCCCACGGCCGGCATTGCGGGAACTACTTGCCCGGATACGGTTTATCGGCCTTGGAATCAGGTTGCTCGGCCGTTTTCACCACCAAATCGTTTTGCACCTGGTCAACCCCAGGTTCCAAACGCACCAACTTCGCAGCCAATTCGCGATCCCGGGCCGTGGCCACAATCCCCTTCAACACCACAGTCTTTCCCTGATACGACGCCTCAATCGACGACGACGGCAAACGGCTACCCACAGTCCTCTTTAAAAGCTGGTTTAATCCAGAACTAACTTGGGCGCCCGAGATTGGTGCATTCTCGATATCCGGCCGTCTTGTAAGCAGCATTTGCACCTGATTGCGATTGTTCTGCATGCCGTATCCGCCTTGCCCCATACCCATTTGGCCGAATTGATTCCCGCCGCGCATTCCCCCAAACTGTCCGCCCATCCCTCCAAAGGAATTCATGCCTGTATTCCCGCGCATCATGCCCATGTTCGAGCCCATGCCGCCCATGCCCGAAGTTTGCCCGGTCGCATTATTGCCGCCTATGAATGACTGACCGGTGTTGCCGCCGATGAATTGGCCGGTTTGCGTATTGCCCAAGGTGTTTCCAAGTCCGCTCGTGCCCATGCCACCCATGCTACTGCCCATGCCACCCATGCTACTGCCCATGCCGCCCATGCTACTGCCCATGCCGCCCATGCTACTTCCCATGCCGCCCATGCCGCTCATGCCGCTCATGCCGCTCATTCCTATGCCGCCCATGCTACTGCCCATGCCTCCCATGCCGCCACCCATGCCGCCACCCATTCCACCTCCGGAGAAACCCGATGTTCCCAAAGACGGTGATGGGCTAACGCTGCGTATTTGTCCCCAGGCTGATCCGTATCCGTATACGGCTAAAAGCGTGAATACAACGATTATGGATTTGAATTTCATGATCTCTACTCCTGGGTATTGGATATCTCATTGAGATATAGCGATCGGAGGGATTTCCTCGTAACTGAGCACACCACTATTAAACACCGGAACGGCCTTTATGCACCGGTGGGTACTCTATTATTATCGTACAACTCCCTTCAGAATAGCAAATTGTAGTAAACGGGGAAAGCATTGAATTCCAAGATTTAGATGGCTAAAACACTATAAATGCCCGAGTATTAGCATGGCACCCCTAAATAGAGCGTAAGAATTATAGCCGGGATGGACTAAATGGACTGTATGGACATTCGCGTCGAGTTTGTATCTGCCATATCGTCTCCGTCCACATCGTCCAGTTCGTACTATTCACCACTCCACCGACACGGCGGCGGTAGTCAACCCGGCCCCGACCGAGCAAAGTATGAGCTTGTCGCCCGGATGCAGATTGGGCTCGGCCTCGACCAGCGCCAGGGGAATGCTCGCGCTGGACGTGTTTCCCACTTGCTCGATATTCAGGATGAAACGATCGAACGGCACGCCGCCGCGTTTTGCCGCCGCTTTAAGAATTCGGCCGTTGGCCTGATGCGGCACGACCCAGCGGGTTTCCTCGGCGGTCCACCCGGTCTTGGCAAGTGCGTCGCGGATAATGGCGGTAAAATTCTCCGTGGCGAAGCGGAACAGGGCCTGCCCGTCAAGACGAATCCAGGGATCGAATTCCGGTTTGCCGTTGCTCACCGCATACCCGGGCTGTTCGCGCCGCGCCATGTGCAGGCCTGCCGTGTCGGCGCCCAGCAGCACCTGGCGGATGTGATGCCCGTTCGATCCGGCCGAGATGATCGCCGCCCCCGCCCCGTCGCCAAAGATAAAATACGCGCTGCGGTCCGACGGGTCCAAAAGCCGCGATTGCATATCCACGCCCACGGTAAGCACGTTGCGGGCCAGACCGGAAATGATCATTCCCCGGGCCATCGACACCGCGTAAAGCCAGCCCGAGCAGGCGGCGTTAAGATCGAATGCCGGGATCGACGGCAGGCACAAACGATCCTGCAAAATGCAGGCGGTCGACGGCATGGCCGCGTCGGGCGTGGTGGTGGCAAGTATTATGGCGTCGATGTCTTTCGAAGCGATGCTCGATTTGCGGATCGCTTCCAACGAGGCCTTAAGCGCCATCGTCGACGGTTTCTCATTCTCCCCGGCCCAGCGACGCTGCCGAATGCCGGTCACCTGGTATACGTATTCCTCCGATATTTCCGGAAACTTTTCCACCAATTCGGCATTGGTCACCACGCGTTCCGGCAGATAACTGCCCAATCCCAGAATAACCACGTCCTGATGTGCGTCGCCCGCGGGCCGCAGCAGCGCAGCGCTCTGGGCCACGTTCTCCGGGTGTTCATGGACCACCGCCGGCGGAATCCAGTTTTTCATGCCCTCGTCGGCGGTCTCGATCTCCACGATCGGCTCGGTCATCGCCACCGTCTCCCCGTCCAGGTGCAGCCGGCGGATCACCTTGCCCTCGCACGGCGACTCGAAATCGAATACCGATTTCGCGCTGTCGATCTGCGCCAATGCCTGGCCCTTGCTGAAACTATCGCCCTCGGCCACGTACCATTCGATGATCGTGGCTTCCAACTCCGATGCCCCTTGGGCAGGCAAATACAACGGCATCCGGAATACAGTGGCGTCCATCAGTTTTTTAGTTGTCAGTTGTCAGTTTTCAGTCATAATCGCGAAACCACAAGCGGTTTTTCAATTTCATTCAGCATTCATAATTCAACATTCATCATTTTCATTCATCCCCCCATCCTTTAAAACATCTCCTCAACGGCCGCGAGAATTTTTTCCGCATTGGGCCGGCAGTGCGCTTCCAGTTCCGGGGCAAAGGGCACAGGCACGTCCGGGGCCGACAACAATTGCGGCGGGCATTTTAACGCCGGAAACGCCGCCCGCGCTACCCGCGCGATCAGCATTTCGCCCAGCCCTTGCGTCATGCCGCACTCCTGCACCACCATCAGCCGGCCCGTCTTTCGCACCGATTCCACGATCGGCTCGACCGCCAGCGGCTGGAGCACAAACGGATTCCAAACTTCGATGCCTCGCGAACATTTGCCCGCCGCTGACAGGGCCTCGTATACCATTGCTCCAAAGGCCACCAACGTCAGTTCATCGCCATCGATGTATTTTCGGGCACGCCAAACATCGGCCAAACGTCCGTCGAAGTCGATCGGGCCGCTCTTGCTCCAGTACAACAGCTTGTGTTCGAAAACCAGGCAGGGATTCGGATCGTAAAAACCCGCCAACAAGGCCTCGAACGTCTCCTGCGCGGTTGCCGGATAAAGTAATTTCAAGCCGGCGAATCGCGACCAAAGCCCCTCGAATTCGCCCGAGTGGAAGGCCCCCATTGTCAGTCCGCCCCCGCACGGCAGGCGCAGCAAAATCGGCGCGGGACACCCGGATCGATAATACCACGTGCCGCAATTCAGGCCCAACTGCGAAACGCTTTCCGTGGCAAAGTCGGCGAACTGATATTCCATGATCGGCTGGCCGCCCACCTGCGACGCGCCCAGGGCAAAACCCACCATCGCCGATTCGCCCAGCGGCATGTCTATCACTCGGTCCGGCCCGTGCCGATCCATCAGTCCCTTGCACGTTTTAAAGGCCGATCCGTAGCGGCCGATGTCCAATCCCAGCATGAAAGCCCTCGGATGCCTGGCCAGCAGATAATCGATGGCTCGATTGACAGCATCGCCGTTTTTCACCTTCACGGCCTGATACGGTTCCACTTCCAGCGGGGCCGCCGGGGCATAAGGAGTCCACGATTGCGCGTCGGGTTCCGGCCGTGCGCAAGCCAGGGCCGCCTCAAGATCCGCTTGTATTTCGGCCTCGATTAGTTTTTCCATGGCCCTGATTTCCGCCTCGGAAAAACCGCTTATATCGTGAATTTTACGCCGCGCAAGGGGCAAAGGATCGCGGTCCAGCCAATCCCGCATTTGCTCGGACGATATGTAGTCGCCTTTGTCGTAGGCCGCATGGCCCCGAAGCCGCAATGTCATGCACTCCAGTATCCTCGGTAAACCGTCGGCGCTCATGCCTTCCAAGGCGTCGCACACCCCACAGTACACTTCCCAAACGTCGGTGCCGTCGATGGTCCGGCCGCTGATGCCGTAGCCCTCCGCCCGATCGGAAAGCCTCCGGCAATTATATTGGGCGCTAGTGGGCGTGGAAAAGGCGTAATAATTGTTCTCGATCAGAAACAACACCGGCGACTTTTGCACCGAGGCGATGTTCATTGTCTCGTGGATCTCGCCCGTGCTCGACCCGCCGTCGCCTACTACCGCCAGCCCGAACACGTCCTCGCCCGCCCGCCGCGCGGCCCAAGTCGCCCCGACCACCAGGCTGGGCATCTTGCCCAAGTGGCTGATCATGGGAAAACGCCGCGTGGCCGCGTTGCCGTGATGCACGTTGCCTTCCCGCCCATGCGTCGGGCTTTGGTCGTTGGCCATGTACTGGCAAAATAATTGATACGGCGTGGAACCCAAAAGCAAATGCCCGATAACGTCGCGATGCATGATCGACACCACGTCGCGCCCAGCGCGCAGCGGCATGGTCATGCCCGTCGATGTCGCCTCGTTGCCTATGCCCGTGGTCACCGTCCCCTTGGTATATCCCTTCTTAAAAAGCTCTTCCATGCGCTCGTCAAGATGCCGGGAAAGATACATCAGCGGATAGGCCGTGGCATAAAATTCCCCTTCTGTCATCCGCTGCGGCCAGCGCACCAGCCGGAGAGCGGGCGTGCGTGCGGAATCGGCTCGGCACGACGACAATTGTGCCAGCAGCCCATCGATCCACGCCGCCCCTTCACGCGTGGCGGTAAAAGGTCTATTGGCCGGCGACCTGCTTGTCTCTCGAGTTTCCAGAGGAGTAGTCACGGCAAAACCTTTCGTCGGCTTTGATGCGCGGTGCAATATCGATTCGACAGGATATTTAGACTGTTATGTTGGGGCAGCAGTTAAACTGCTGCCCCAACATAACAGCCCGGGGTATTGTTTGCGATTTATTTAGCCCCCGATGAACACACCGGGGGTTTGTTCGTCATTTAGCCCCCGGTGAATACACCGGGGGTTTGTTCGCGATATATATAGACAAAGAATCGAAAGCGATTTTACCGGGGGCCAACAGGATTGTCACTGTCAAATCGGCTCGATTTCGTGCCACATCCCCCAAACTACGCACCTTTTCCATTTTGTGCGGCCACAGTCCTTAGCCCGACTGTGTTTATGAATACACTGACCTCAATCTCCTGACCAGACATCATTGATGATTTAGCATCGGGTTTACACAACTATTACCGTTTACATGCTTTCGCCGGCCAAGTACCCGGTGCTGAAGGCGGCCTGAAAATTGTAGCCGCCGATGGGACCGTCCAGATCGAGCAATTCACCGGCAAAATAAAGCCCGGGTACGATTTTGCTCTGCATATTTCTGGAATCGACTTCGTCCAGAGCCACGCCGCCGGCCGTTACTTCAGCCTTGCGAAAGCCCATGGCGCCGGCCACGGGAATGGGCCATTGTTTTATGGCCATAACAAGCCCGCGCCGCTCGGGCTTGGAAAGTTCAGCCCCCCGGCGCTCAAGCGGCACTTTGGCCTGCTCTAATAGCGTATCGGCCAAGCGCCGGGGCAGCCGGCCATCCAAGATAACCGCCACTTGACGCCCTCCGGCCGAGGCGCACTGGGCGGCGATCTGCGCATCCAGTTCTTCTTGTTCTACGCCGGGCAGAAAATCGCACTCTAAAATCAACCTTTGCGCCGGACTGTATCCGCTGATTACGCGACTTACATCCAGCACGGCCGGTCCGGAAACGCCAAAATGCGTGAACAAGAAGGAACCCCGCCGGCTGGCAAGGCACCGGGTTTTCCCGTTTCCATCATTTAGAGGTTCGACGACTTTAACCAATACGTCCGCAATCGTTATGCCCTGTAGCGCTGTGACCCAAGGGGCATGTGTCGTAACCGGCGCCAATGCGGCGTGGAGCGGCACGATCGTATGACCCAGCGCGGCGGCCCAACGATATCCGTCGCCGGTCGTTCCGCAGGCCGGATATGATTTTCCTCCCGTCGCCGTCAAAATCTTTTTTGCCGATATGGTTCGCCGCGAGGTAATTAAATTAAACCCTTCGGCAGACCGTTCAATCTCCACCAGTTGTTCC
>JBEKSO010000010.1:0-21635 GCA_049516935.1 Thermoguttaceae bacterium | reverse complement strand
CCGCTGGGCGAGTTGTCCCGCGACGACATCGTGCGGATGATGGTCGGTCGCGACCTGAATGGGAGGTCCCCCATGACTTCGTCGACCAAAGGCGAGGAAATGCTGCGGGTCGAACGCCTGACGCTGAAACATCCGGGACGTCCTGGCGATTTCCTGGTTCATGGCGTCAGCTTTCACGTGCGGCGCGGCGAGGTGTTGGGAATCTTCGGATTGATGGGGGCAGGCCGCACGGAGTTACTGGAGTGCCTGTTTGGCCTTCACGGTTGGGCCTGCTCTGGCGAAGTGTTCATCAGCGGCCGTCGTGTTGTCCTGCGGTCGCCGGCAGATGCCATCGCGCATGGCCTGGCATTGGCTCCGGAGGACCGCAAGCGTGACGGGCTGGTCCTGTCGATGAGCGTGGCCGAGAACGCCAGCCTGGCCAGCCTCGAACGGGCCGAATGGTTCGGCCTGATCCGCAGCCGCGCGGAACGTGAGTACGTGCGGGGCTACTTGGAACGGTTCCGCGTGAAGACGCCGTCGCTCTCCCAGCGGATCCGCAATTTGAGCGGCGGTAACCAGCAAAAGGTGATTCTTGCCAAGTGGCTGGCCACCGGCCCGAAGGTCCTGTTGCTGGACGAACCGACACGAGGCATCGACATCCAGGCCAAGAAGGAGATCTATGCCTTGATCGACGAGTTGACCAGCGAAGGTCTGGCGCTTGTTGCCGTCTCTTCCGAGCTGCCGGAAATCCTGGCCGTGTCCGATCGCATCCTCGTCCTATGCGAAGGCCATCCGACCGCGGAGTTCGCGCGGGCCGAAGCGACGGAAGAGAAGATTATGCACGCGGCATTGCCGAGAAAGCAAACCCTGTCATGTTGAAAATCAATCGAGAGTTCCTGGCCCGTTTTCAATCGCTTATCGCTCTGGCGCTAATGGTTTTGGCGATGAGCCTGCTCTCGGACAAATTCTTCACTTCCGAGAACGGTTGGAACATCCTGCGGCAGATCTCGGTCAATCTGTGCTTGTCCATCGGCATGACCCTGATTATTCTCGCCGCGGGAATCGACTTGTCGGTGGGGGCCGTCCTGGCATTGTCCGGCGCCGTAGCGGCTGGCCTGCTCAAGAATGGCGTTGTCCTTGCGCCGCTGGCCATGCAGCTGAAGTTCACCGTCTTCGGAGCCATCGTCGCTGGACTTCTGGTCGGCACAGCTGCCGGCTGGTTCAACGGACTGGTGATTACACGGTTCCGGCTGCCACCGTTCGTGGCGACGCTAGGCATGTTCAGCATCGCCCGGGGACTAACGATGCTCTGGACGGGCGGGTATCCGATCACCGGTTTGCCGTCGGCGTTCGGATTCATAGGAACCGGTGTCTTTCTGGGCATCCCCATGCCGGTATGGATCTCTGGTACGCTGGTGGGCGTATTTGTCGTTTTGACCCGGCAGACGCGTTTCGGCCGGTATGTCTACGCCGTGGGCGGTAACGAACGGGCGGCGCTACTGACCGGATTGCCGGTGGACCGCATTAAGATTGGCGTTTACACGTTGGGCGGCTTGCTGGCCGGCGCGGCCGGGCTGATCGTCACCGCTCGGCTGGATTCCGCCCAGCCCAACGCGGGACTCGGCTACGAACTTGATTCAATCGCCGCGGTGGTGATCGGAGGCACGTCTCTCTCAGGCGGCCGAGGCAACGTGGTCGGCACCGTGTTGGGGTGCTTGATCATCGGCGTCTTGAACAACGGCCTGTTCCTGCTGGACGTCTCGCCCTTCTGGCAGCAGGTCGTCAAAGGCTTCGTTATTCTGGCTGCGGTGGCGATCGACAAAATGAGTTCATCGGAGGCTTAAAACCAAAGGCATCACAACCTCAAAACCTGTTCGCAAAGTGGGATTCAAACAACGAATGCCAAATTTTTCGTCCTGTTTCTCACTGCCTTGGACAACCGAGCAGGCGGGCGAGGAACCCTGTCACCCGAAGCCATTCAAAAACTTGTTCCCTGAAAACAATAGGATGCGCATACCGTGAATCGTTTGATTGTTGTCGTGGGCATCGGAAAGGGCCAAGCGAACCCCGCAGCGGTCCACGGTGGCGCCTACGCTCCTTATGTCATCGAACGCTTCACCAAGCTGGAAGGTTCGGAACTCAATCTCTATTACGTGTTGTCCACCTGGAACCCCTATGTCGTTGTTCTCATGAAATCACGCTTCCAAGTCGAGTAGAGATCGTCGCTCGTGTGTCATAATCCCAACCGTTTACTCGGATGTCTTATCAAAGGACCATATTCTAAAATAGCCAGAAAGCCGGTGACAGACACGGTTTGTTTTGGGATTCGAAGCCAACCGCCCTGTTAACTTTAAGGGGATTGGTAACCAGAGATTCAGAGAGTTTTTTTCCGACGTTCTGGGGTAAAACAGCAATCTCTATGGTTGCTTTCGGTCCCCGGTTTATCTCTCTCGAAATCGAGACTTTCGACGAGAAGGCCAAATCGGCGGAAACCCTTGCGGGAAAGGGGGTTAAACGCAAAACGCCCAAGGGGCGGATAGCCGGGCTTGGGCGTTAACTGGATTGGCTTGCGTTTTCGTAGAAAACGGAAAGGCTCCCCGACAAGGACTCGAATTTTAATGACCATTTTGACGCAAGTAAGTAATTGGCAACGTATTTCGTTGATGCTTAACTACTTAGATGCGATTTCACATTCCCCGTCATTCCCCGTCAATCGGCGTCATTTTGCATGATTTCGCGTCTTATTGAGGGGTTATTGAGGGGCGAAAAATGGCCAATGACTTGGCTTGTTACCACTTTTCAGTTTGGTAAAATTTATATTTGAAATTCTATTCGGTACAAAATCTATAAGAAAGGGAGTCTAATGAAAGGTTTCTACATAAGAGCGATGAAAATACTTGTCGATAAAAACGAGCCTGTAAGCAAACTTTTTGGACCATATAAAACTGAAGTCCGCAAAGAAGTAAAAGCAAAAGGTTTACCAAAAATGGCAAAGAAACTTAGTGAAAAACAATATATTGTTCATGAAGCATATCGAAGAACACATAAGAAGATTAAAGAAGACGACAAGTATAAGAAATATAGAAAAGAGTACGATCAACTTGTTTCTGATGCAACTAATAGATAATTGGCTAGAAGTCAAAAAACATGAAAGTCAACGGACTGACTTTCGAGACCACTATACGACAGGCTATATATAATTCTGGTCAGGATACATCGAATATCCAATATTTGTTAATATCGTTTAATAAATGGCTGACATATAACGTGACTAAGGAATCCAGCAAACACAAAAGGCTATCATTTCTCATTGTCTTGGTCTTTGGGATAGCGTGGCAGATATGGAACTTTGCATTGCCAGCCTTTGCTGATGAATCGAAGTCCTTGACTATTTATCCAGGGCCGTCAGGTGAAGTTGCATCGACTGATTTTGAAGTTACGGTAAACAGTAAAACAGTGTATGTTTATCGTGCGAAGGTGCGTTACAAGTACAATGATATTTACTTGTATGAACCGGGCGCAACCGCACAGGAAGCGTCGATTGCTTATTTTGATTTTCGTGGGTCCGTAACTGTATCCGTTGTAGCAGCACGCCCATTTCGGAATGTTTCAATCCGACCATTGTCTAGTCGTATAAATCCAAAAGTTTCCGGGAAAACTCTCACTTTTACATTGAGTCGGCCGTGTCAACTTTCCATTCTTCTTGATAATCAGATTGACAGACCATTACACTTGTTCGCCAATCCGATTGAGGAAAATCCGCCATCGGCCAATGACCCGAATGTCATATATTTTGGGCCGGGAATACACAAAACGGGTATCATTCGTCTCAAGAGCGGTCAGACCCTTTACATTGCAGGAGGCGCAGTAGTCAAAGGTGTTGTTATGCCAGATGAGATATGGCATACTTACCCCTGGCCTCCTTCACCAAAGACAATAGTTCGTTGCGTCGATACCCCGTTAATTGACATTTCCGACGTGCATGATGTAGTTATACGTGGGCGGGGAATTCTTGACGGCAGCGAAATCCCACATTTAACCAAGGAGTTGATTACCTGTACTAACGCTTCAAATATTAAGATAGAAGGAATAATCATACGCGATTCACCGGATTGGGCTCTGAAGTTTTTATTGTCCAAGGACATTGAAGTTTCCAATGTTAAAGAGATCAGCGGGCGACTAAATAGCGATGGTATCGATTCTGTGAACAGTCAGGACGTAAATATCCATGATTGCTTTATTCGTAATCATGACGATAGCATTGTCGCTAAAGCCACGGACACACAACGCGAGTGCAAAAACATCACTGTAGAAAGGTGTGTAGTTTGGAATGATTGGGGTTATGCGCTAGGAGTAACGTATGAAACACGTGCCCCGATATCTAATGTGACATTCCGAAATTGTGATGTTATACATAGTCGTTATGCAGCCCTGGGTGTTAATATATCCGACTCGGCTACAGTCAGTAACATCAGCTTCCGGGGTATACGTGTTGAGGATTGCGAGAACAAGTTGATCCGAATGTGGATTGGTTCGGACGTTTGGGGCCATGATCCTAATCGCGGCCAGATTAAGCATGTAAGTTTTTATAATGTGTCCGTTGTTTCAGGCCCCAATCCGCAATCGGAAATATTAGGTTTTGATAATACGCATTTGATTGAAGATGTCAGAATCGAGAAACTTAGAATTCATGGTATGCAGATAAACAACAAAACGCAGGGCAATTTTCAAAACAATGCTTTCGTGCGAGGTCTGCGGTTCAATTGATGTACTGAGTTAATTATAATAATTTCCTTGGAAAGAAATGCGGTTATTGTATCAATGAATCGGGTGGGAAAGCATCACGAAAATGTGGACAACGTAGGGGTACTTGACAAGCGATAAATCATAGCAGAAAATCGACATTATGGACGATCAAAAGTCCATAATTTCTCTGCCCGCTAGTCCCTGCCCCCTAGCGGGCGTTTTTATTGATAAATACTTTCGGCACATCATGGATAGAATAACATGCCTGAAGGGATAACTCATATTCATAAATTCTGCAAAAAGTGGGGCATAAAACCCTGTCTATACAATCATGGGTGCCCGCTCGATAAAGGAAAAAGGATTGCTGACGCTAAGAAATGGCATAATCTCCACTATGAAATAATTTTGGCAGGGCTTCCTGATGTTTCGCAAATTGGGAAAGACCCGAAAATTGATGATTGTGTGACTTGCTTGAAAAACGTGACAAAGAAGATGGAAGACCTTTTTGATGAGTTCTGTTCACAATCGCCGGAACTATCTTGTAATGAAGCCCGACTGTGCTTAAAGGCTCATTTTGTGGCGGACTTTGCTTACAAGTATTGGTATAAGGGAACTTGTGAGCAGAGGTATATTGTTGATCTTCCAAAAGAGCATCCTTTTTGGGCTTTCGTGAGGGGCGTGGGCGAACGCATATTACCAGTCAGTAGCCCTAAGCCACACTGAAATTTTGGAGAAGCCTGTTTTTATTGTTATGATTTTCTCGATTTACGATAGTCAAAAGAGCGGGGCGACTCGGCGTCGAAAATAAACTTGTTTCGGAAATCAGAATTGACCCCTACCCCGGTAGGCAAAGCAAGGCAGGATCAATAAGCCAATACCCGCATGACTTGAACTTGCGACCACGGGCAACCACGGCGGGTTGTATGTCCAAGACTGTTCAACTTATCGGCAATGGCCTGTTGACTCATGCCAGTCTGTTTCCACTCATACATGAGTGGAATTAGATCGGCATAGGCTTGCCTTGCCTTGAGGGCATTAGAGGCGTGTCCAGCCTTACGGCCACGGGCACGGGCTTTATCAGTGAGATACTTGCCGTCATTGCCAAGCCGGACGCCACGGCGTTTAGCGGCCTTTAAGGCGTCCTTGATCCTTTGACTAATGGTTTTGACTTCATGCTCTGCCACGGCAGCAAGGATATGAATGGTAAGACGCGAAGCAAGCGGGAAGTCACAGATAGCAAAATCGACGGTTGAATCCATGAGTGTAGCGATAAATGCCACATTCCTAGATAGTCGATCCAACTTGGCAACCACTAGTACGGCGTTAGACCGTTTGGCATGGGCAACGGCCTTGAGTAGTTCAGGTCGATCATTATTCTTGCCTGATTCAACCTCAGTATAGGTTGCAAGTAGACGGCAGTTATTAGCCGTTATGTAGGCGTCGATAGCCGCCTTTTGGGCTTCCAAGCCAAGACCGGATCGGCCTTGCCGTTTGGTTGATACTCTCAGATATCCAATGATGTTTTTCATAGTAGATGCCCTCCCTACCTGAATAATACATCATATTAGACATTAGTCAAGTAAAATGTATGTAGATAATTTGCATCAAGAAAGGTTAATACTATGGACCTGCCATACATCGGCGACATAAACCTAAGACGGAATTGGAACTTGCCAGAGAAAACGCGGCGGGGTAATTGGGAGAGACAACGCCGTTATCTGGCACGGCACGCCCTGGACAGATTAAAGAAGGTACCAGCCTTTGACGCCAGACCACCGGGCATCGTGCCGACGTGGGTTATACGTGCGTTAGTCGATAAGGATAACGTGGTTCAATTCATTGCCACTTGCCGGGAAACTGACTCGATTGTGGGCATTGTGGACGGGCTGGATTCGTGCCGGGAAATCGACCTGTTTAGCGGCACGTACACGGGCCGGACGGCTGAGAGTCTTGTTAAGTCACTCGTTTCATGCTTTAAGCCGGTCGGCAATGCCCCGCCCAAGCCGTCACAGAGCGGACGGGGAAAATATGTGCCCAATGCCCACGTGCGTTATACGGCGTTCTATGCGTTCTGGTAGGGTTTACGACCGTTGTCGTAATAATTTTTCTTAACATGGGCGTTAAAGACGCCGGACTATCGAAGATGTCATCCAACGGTATGGGAAATATGTAGGTCAAGTAGGTCAGTTTCCAACCAAACCATATAAAATCAAAATTATTTTTTTAATATAAACGGTGGGAAGTAGTCCTACATGACCTACTTGACCTACGCAACCCGTTAATGGGGTCTGTCTTTCGGTTCAACGTAATTCGGATACCGATGGCTGTACAACTTCACCCACCGTTCAAGGAGACGGTCCTGTACCGGCGTGGTTTTATCCACTCTATACAAGTGGCCTGTTCCGTGTTGATTAAACAGTACAAACGGACACACCTTCACCGTGGGATGAAAAGTGACCGCCAAAGGGTTTGACCGCCACTCAGGAAAGACTATCGAATCAGTCCACCCTACGGATTCGATTCGTTCGACTATCTCATATAATCCTCTACCGTCTATCCCGGATACCCGGCTGGCCTCTGCCACTGCCGCAGACCCGGTAAGGAAGCAACGGCGGGTCTGCTCCTTAAAGTCGGCTAGGCTTATGCGTAATACTTTCCCCGTCCAAGCTTGAATTCCATGCTTTGCGGTATATAACTTTTGCTCGATTGCTGCTAAACGCTTACTTACTGTATTTCGGTGCATCCCCACCATCGCGGCCACTTCTTCGATGGTGCGATATTCCGGTATTGCCGTACCGTTAGGAAGGAATTTAGTCGCCGGTAATTGTTCACCCAATAAAAGTAAGATGCGTTTATCGTGTTTATCTTTACAGGCTTGCTTGATCCGGCTCTGAATAGCTTTTCGTTTATTTTCTATTTCTAGGTTCCGCTCGGAACCGTCCATATACTGATTGGAGGTATCAATTTGTCCCTGACTATCATCGAAGAAACCACTTTCCGCATCGTCAATGTTGTCTATTTCATTTTGCGTATATGTGGCTTCCTCTAGTCCAGGGCGATAGTGAGGGTCCCGCCATTGCTTTATTTCTACTGCGATTGCCTTGTCCGTTAGTGTGGTAGTCTTACGGAGTTTTTCCCGTTCTTCGGCTTCATATTCTATTTCTCTCCGCGTGCGATTTTTTTGCCTTGCTCCATAGTATTTTTTATCATTGTCAATGATTTCGTTGGCGGCTTTTTGTGCTAATTTTTTAATGACTCGCAAGGGGAATTGACGGACAGTTTCCTTGACGGCGACCTCGGTATCAATCCACAATATCGGACCATCATACATTCCAGTGACAATATAATAGGCTTCCTGGATTGATACGCCCTTTTCCACCAGTTCAGCGAACCGCTTGGGTATATCATCTAGTGCAGGTGCAAATTCACGGTATCCAAGATACTCATAGAGGTCATCTAAATTAGGTTCAAAATTACCTATTGCCGTCGAAATATCCGCCCGTACATTTTGGCGAATATCATCCATGAGGCGGTCGCCGTTATTCTCAGCTTGGAGAATGTTACGGGTATAGGGGCGTTGCGACGTATGCAAGTGGATAGCACGGTCGATATGCCCACCCCGATCCTGTAACACGATATCACGTGCAAGGAGACTGTACGGATTCTGTAATATATTATTATCCATAGTCAATCCTCAAGAAAAAGTTAAAGGGTGCTGGGTTTATGTAAATTTTCCCGGCACCCTGAGTCACTCTTTCTCTTATGTGGGCATCGTGCCACCGGGATTAAATCCAGTTGACCACCGAAATTGA
Organism: Thermoguttaceae bacterium; assembly: GCA_049516935.1. Taxonomy (GTDB): domain Bacteria; phylum Planctomycetota; class Planctomycetia; order Pirellulales; family Thermoguttaceae; genus JBEKIK01. The sequence continues at coordinate 13,098 of JBEKSO010000010.1, read as the reverse complement.
TGGTCAACCGCCGCAATTCGCCTCCGCGACTTTAGCGGTTACTCAGCATCTATATATGGGTGCAATCACTATGCCAAAAAATATTATTTGTCGTAAGTTCTTATCCCGTATATGGTATCGTATTATCCCATTTCCTTTTTGTTAGGAAAATGAATCAAAATCGCACCTTTAGTGTGCATATCTTACCTATTGTGTCTTTACTAGGTATGGGGACGAATTATCACACCCTTAATTATCACACTCTTAATCATCACTATCAAACATCACATTCAATATAGAAGCATCAACAGTTCAGAACTGGCCAGCGTGCGGAGTTGTGACCCGTTTCACGCTGGCATCATACATGTTTTGGTCCGGGGCGTTCCCTGCTCAGTTCGCTCCGGACCACTAATTAGCAACTAGGAGTGAAACAACGATGAATGACAGAATTTATTGCAAGGTCTATCCCAATGCAAAAGTACCAGTGGGCACGGCATGGGGTAAACGTCCATTGACGTGGGACGAAATTATCGCGGCCCGAACCGGCAATCTCAATATGAATGTCGGCCTTGTTTTTGGCCCCACAAGCGGATTGTTAGATTGTGAGTGCGATGACCTGGGAGCTACCGAATCATTTAATATATTATTTGGAAAAATACTCACGCCGCATTGGCAATCTAAACGCGGTCAGCACCATATCTTTCTTTTCGATTCGCGTTTAGCCGAATTGCCAAACGTGATCCATTATTGTGGTGTTGAATTCAGACTTGGCACGAATGGTCAAACCCAAAGTGTCTGCCCTCCCTCTATCGTTGACGGCGTAAAAAGGGAATGGATCGTCTCACCTGATCTATGCCCGTTCGCTCCACTCCCTGAACATGTCATTGCGGGTTTACTGGAAACTACGCCAGCACCAAAAAAGACCGAATATGATCCGGCAGACCTCCCAGAGTTAAAAAATAAATCGGTTCAACGATTATTAAAATACTGTAAATCTAGGGGTCTGGAAGTTTTGGAGGTCCGGCAATGAGAATATTCATATCACTAGAAAAATGTGTGTTCAATCATCCTGGGCATCTAAATGGTGGCGACCCGTGCTTTTTCATCGACGATGATGGTTTGATAAGTTATCATTGTTTTCACCCCGACTGCTCATGCAAATCCATCAAGGACGTGGAAGAAAAACTTGGCACAATCAAGCCGACGATTAAACTCGGGACCGATCTTGATAGGGTGTTGGCGGAAACAAAGAAAGTTTTGCCCGATGATGATAGTCTTTACCAACGCGATGCGTTATTGGTTCAATTCAAATCCCGTAGTCCTGTGCCGCCACAAGTCAAAGACACTAATGGTGCGGCATGTTGCGAAGCCATACCGCGTGAAATACTGTTGCCTAAGTTGACCGGTCTAGCACGATTTGAAAAACTCCATGAGAAGAAAGGTTGGATCGGCACAATTCCGAATAATGATCTTGTCCGGGCCGTTCTAGCAAGTGGACCTTTTGAGGGCGTTCGACCGTTAATGAATGTGGTCAGTGGTCCAATCATATTGCCGAGCGGTGATATCGTGGCAACTCCCGGATACGACGATCAATCAGGCTGTTTCCTCGATGTTGAAAATGGTTATCCGGAAATAATGCCCCTTGTTATTGCACTCAAAAAAATTCGTTACGTATTCCAAGACTTTCCCCATGCCAAACCTGCCCATGAGAGTGCGGCAATCGCTTGTCTATTGTCCTTGTCTGGGCGGCAAGCCTTTGATGGCCCTGCCCCGATGTTTCCGAACGTCGGAAATCAACCCGGACTGGGTAAAGGTTTGGAAGGCGATGTGACAACTATGATCTATGAAGGTCGCGTAGCTTGTCGGCAACCTTATCCGTACACCGATGAAGAACTTGTAAAGATTATTACCGCGACCGCTATCAACGGAAAACCATATATATTATTGGATAATTGTGAGGATGAATTAGGTGGTGGCGTCTTGGAGTCCGCTGTGACAAGCACCAGATATACTGGCAGAATTCTCGGCCTAAGTAAATCGGTCGATCTTCCATTGCGAATAATTTGGATGGCCAGTTTAAATGGTGCAAATTATTCCCACGATATGCAAATTCGCCGTGTCTGTCCAGTTGAACTTAGCACTAATCTTGAATTCCCGGACAAGCGGGACGACTTCGCAGAACCGAACTTATTGCAATATTGCAGAGATAATCGAAAAGACCTGGCTATTGCGGCACTGTCAATCTTACATCATTTCATCAAGGCCGGTAAACCCGATCAACATCTATCAACATGGGGTTCATTCCAGGAATGGTCTGATTTGATTAGATCGGCAATTGTGTGGGCGAATTTGGCCGACCCCGATTCACGCGAAGACCTCATAAAGACTTCCAATAGTGACGCTTACTCTTTATTGCGGCAATTAGTCGCAAGTTTTTCGGAGTTAGGGGCAACGTCGTATAACACGGCGGTCACGGTTAGCAACGCTGTTGGCCGTGGGGGGAGTAACGACGAAGCAGTCTTGGATTCCGTTCCCACGCTTAGAGATTTACTCAGTATGATCCCGCACCGGGATAAAAATCATGCTCTCGGTCAGTTACTTAGTAAGTATCGCGGTAGAATCTGCGAAAATAAAAAACTTGAACGGACTGACCACGCCCACCCACGGTGGTTTATATCGGATGTTGAACAATATGATCCACAACTAACACTTTTTTAATAAAGAAACGAGTCCGCCAATTTTTCCTCCTTTTCAAGATTGGCGTGATTCTCGCCGCGATGGTTTTCAACGGGCGATTTTACATCGCGGCGATTTTTAAAATACCTTGCTGCATGGATGCCGCCGAGATACTAACAATAAACTCCTGAGAGTCTCTCGGCTTTTGAAACTAATGCCCAGCCGCCACACGGACGATTAGCACGCATCGTCTTTGCATGGGGCGGGCATGGGCTTTTACACCCAAACGTGCAACCGGACGCATGTAAGTGTTGTGGAGCTTTGCGTCCGGTTGGGGTTTTACAAATCAAAACATCAACCACCCGAACCGCTCACGGGTGCTGATTCAACTATCGAGCGGGAACAAGGAGAATAATTTATGTCGAGAAGTAACAGAGTAATCCAGGTTGGGGAAACCGGCAACGGCACACAAGGACGGTTCAGTCTGCCGGATGGATCGACTTTTGCCTACACGTCAAGGGAGACAAGGCAGGAAGCATTGAAACAGGCAGAGGATTTTGCCGACAATCTGCAATCTGTGATTGAAACCCGTATCGGGCGCAGACTTTTGCCAACGGAAGGAAGGGGCCTAAAAACTCGTGCGCCTATGGACGCTCATACCGCTGCTAACCAGAATTCTAAATGGCGGGACATTTTGGAAGGACCGGAAAAGGTTCAGGATACCGACCCCGTTGCAATCCAAAAACGTAGGCTCGAACGCTATGAGCAAGAGCAAGAGGAACAAGCGGACCCCAAACTTTATGCCATTAAGGCCGACTTGCGCAAGGCAGAGGAAATTGCCAAGGATAAGGCCGACCGCGAAGCGATGCTTGCAAATGAAGGATACGCTTCCGCGCTGAAAATTGCTAAACAGCAATTATTCAATGCCCGGTTCAACCCCAACGTATCGGCACAAACAATTTCCGATCTTGAGGGGCTTGTGACTTATCTGGGAACAGGGAAGGCTGATTTTAGTGTCGCGTTTGACATTGGAAATCAAATCAAGGAACAGATAAAAACCGAAATCGGGCTAGTAGTCGCAAAGACACAAACCCTTGCCGGTCAGTATGAGAATGAAGTCAAAGAACTTCGTAAGGTCTTTGATCTTCCTGAAAAAGTCGATGTAGTCGTTGAACCGACTTCCGATTCAACCCAAACCCAAACAGTTTAGAAAGTGAGATTTATTCTAATGGCTAATGCAGTTAATTTACCTTTGTCACATTGTTACACCACTGATAGTGGTGGTCATCGAATCCTAAATCAAGAAGGTGACGCCGGATTCTTGGCAATGCTCTTATCAATTATGAGTGCTGCCGATGACAACTCATGGAATGGTGTTTCCCCTAATGCTTATGCCGTTGTTGCGGCAAGGTTGGAAGCAATCGACGCGAATAATTCTTTGACTAAATTGTATAAAAATTACTTTAGTAAGCAGATTCGCGGTTGATGTTACTAATTTCTGAGAGGATAGAACTTCTCTATCCTCTCATAACAATCTTTTTGGAGAATTAACGTGGATTTAGATAAATCGAGTCTCGATTCAAGTAGCTTCATGGTCGGTCAAGGCGTTGTCACTGACACGCCTACCCCGCTCATTGATGCAAGTTTTGTGCGTACTGCTTTACGCGGCGTGCATGTTCATGCCCGGACTGATAACGATGCCCCTATCCTAGTTTCCAATGGTGGAACCGTGGGATATGAATTGAAAGTCGGGGAAGACCTGGACATACCAATTGATAGTCCGGCTAAAGTGTATGTGTTTTCTACCGAGAATGAATCGGACGCATACGATTGGTTTTCTATATGAGTAGCATCATCATTAAAGACCCCGGTATACAAGTGCCGGGGTCCACTACAATACGAAAGTGAAAATAAAATGTTTGGTAGATTTTCAGAATTTCCCAGAAAAATATGGAACGGATTGACAGGCGGTAATCCACGAAATATGTGGAACCGCGAAGTAGCAATCCCCGTTCCTCCTGATGGTCAAGACTTTGAACAAGCCTGCGATGAGATAATTGCCGTGGAGGAAGGTTGTATCAGTCTCCACGAATTCATCACTCGCGTTGATGATTCTTTGACGGCAACTAAGGATGATCTTGAACAGAGGATACAAAGCATCAGTTTAACCCCTGGTGAATCAGGCAAAGACGGGCAAGACGGACGCGATGGCATCGACGGCCAAGATGGACGTGATGGCATCGACGGCCAAGATGGACGCGATGGCATCGACGGGGTTGATGGTAAGACACCCACGGTAGAAGTCCTATCGGAAGATGAAATCAAGATCGGGGACACATTGGTGAAATTGCCACGCGGTAAACCGGGGAAGAACGCTCCAATCCCGAAACGACTTGCAGGCATGGGTGGGCTTTCAGGTGGTGGTGGGCCTGGGATTCAGGGGCCAATCGGCCCAGCCGGTCGGGATGGTGTAGGCGGGGGTGTCACTCCGCAAACCGCGGAAGTCGATAGCGATGTCAAGATTGGTATGGCTATTTTCATCCATTATAGTGGTCATGCCAAACTCGCCAAGGCTGATGCACGGGCCACTGTCGCCGTGGGCCTATGTAATGTTGATACATTATCAGGTCATGCGGTCGAATTTTTAACTGATTCGGCGATTACGCAAAATGACTGGTCAAACGTAATCGAGAATGGAAGCCCTAGTCTGACAATTGGAACGTATTTTTTAAGTAACACTATGGCAGGAAAAATAACTCAAGTTCCACCAACTACTGGAATCATCCAAAGGATTGGCCGTGCGTTATCGACGATCTGCTTAGACATAGAAATTTCAGATGGAGTGACCCTGTAATGAACGAAGTTATCAATTTATCAAATCAGATTCGAGCGTTTACACGCTTGCCCGATGATTGCGAAGAACGAGAAGAACTTATCGCAACTTACTATGAACAGTACCTCAAGTACAAGAGGGTTCAGTTGGACGAAGAAAGAGAAATCGTCGCCCGATCAATCCTTGATGAACGTCCGAACTTTCCACAAGGATTATCGGATGATGAAAAGCGTCTTTTAATCCTAAAGCATACAATCGCAAAGGAACTAAGTCGCCGACCTCAAGACAATGTGGCATTGGCAATCTTTGTCCATGAGTGGTGGAATCTGAAAAAGAAAATCGCAATTTTGGAAACTGACAGGCGTTACCCTAATGTGACACCCGAGGTGCGAGACGCCTGTATCCACGTGCTTGTCCAAGACGGTGATCCGAATCCGTAAATTAAGGAGTAGCAACAATGATATTACCCGAAGACAAAATCAATGATTTTCAACTCGATTTGCCGTATGAACGTGGCCCTGTTGTTTCGGATTATATGCGAAACGAGCCGGACATTTATCGAACGCGACATTTGCCAAGACCGGTTCGCACTTTGACAAACGATGATATTTGGCGATTGATGAAAATATACAAAGTAAAACGCACGCATACAGTAAGGACATACTTGCATCATGCACGCGACATACCGGATGCTATCCACACTCTGGATTGCCTTATCAGAAATTGCAGAGAGTATTTTAAGCCATGAAGAAACCTAGAATCAGTGTAGCGGAGCAACTTGTAGGCGCAAACGAGTTGGCACAAGCCAAATTGAAAGCGTCCAAAATCAGAGCGACGTACACAAACTTACTATACGACCTAGCAAGAACTTTACTTATTGCTAACGGTAATCTAAATCCCAGTGGTCAACAGATTGCAATCGTTTGCGGGGAGTTGAAATACTAAAATGGAACAAGAAATGAATCCGCTTGCCGATTGGCAATTGAAAATACTTGAACAGATTAAGCGGAACGTGGAAATCAATCTAGCAAAACCTGAACTAGAAAAAGAGGAAAAAGAAAATGTACAAGAATAAAAATAATCCAGCAATGGAAGCCAATATTAACGAGCGGATGGCTTTGAATGGCAGTCTTGAATTATCAATGGCGGAGTATATCGGAGACGCCTTATTCAATGCAATCCCACAAGATCACAAGGCGATAGCTGCCCAACTGCTACTAATCAGCAAAATCAAGCAAAATTGTCTCAAGAGCAGTTATAGTGAATCGGAGTTGTTGGGGAAAGCGGCTGTCATTCAGTATTCAAAAAAAATGGTAGAGATTTTTTGTAAGTATCTAGTAGGGCGTTTTGACGGCTGGGAATTAGTTGCCGATGATATAGTCAAGGAACTTACAGAAATACTCAAGCAGACAAAAAATGAATAGGGTATAATATGAAAACTATCACTCAATTCCGAAAACACTTGCAAAATTTGTTCGATTCTATCGACATGCGTTGTAAGTACGGCGAACCAGATTATTACGATCAATTAGATTTCGATATTGAAATCGAAGATGTTAAACGGCTTGCATGTAGGTTTGGAGCGGGGCATTTAATTGGAAGTGAAGTAACAACTTACACGCCAAAGGAAGCCCTGATATTTGTCGGCAATCTATTAAATTTTGTCAATGGAATGTCAGATAAATACATTGATTCTAAACAGGCTTGTGATTATCTTGGAATTACAGAGAGTAGTTTATATGGTCTTGTCGAACGGAAGCGAATTATACCCTTGCGTGGTCCCCGTCGATCTTATCGGTTTACTAAAGCCCAATTGGATAACTACCTACATGCCTAAAATACCAAACTACACCTGTGAATTGCCCGACGATAAAAAAGTCCGATACAGTCTAAAGAGGCGGCCTGATTCTCTGTTATGGTTTGTATGCTTTCGGGATGCAAACAATCGACGGCGGGAATTGACCACTGAAGAGCGCGTAAAGCATAGGGCTGAAGATGCTGCTTTAAAAGTAATTCGGGATGACTATGCGCCCAAAGAAAATATGGAGTGTATATCATGGAATGATGCCATTGACCTTGTTACTCGCCACATGAAAGCAAAAAATCTGCGCCCGGGTTCGATTGGTCAATATATAGGAACAATTAACGTGCTTCGCAGAGCCTTTCCAAAAACACAAGGCCCAAACGATATTACGCCTAGCATGGCAGAACAATTCAAGTTGATACGTGCTGAGAATAAATTCAAACCCCGAACCATCCGAAACGACATAAACAATCTATCTATCATTTATGGCCGTTGGTGGCGGGACGTGTGCAAGATACTAAAAATTGACCCCTTTGCTGATATAGCACCACCAAAGGAAGATAAAACACCACCCCGAATTATTGAACCGGAAGAGAAACAAAAATTCTTTACCTGGTTTAAGGAACGTTGGCCGGGTTGGCGGCTACCCTTACTATTTTTGGAAGTCCAAGCGGCTATCGGTTGTCGGATTGGTGAGTTAGCCCACGCAAAGGGTGATGGATTGCGATATGGGCGGATTACCTTTACTTCCGAAACAACCAAAGGGCGGAAACAACGGGCTTGCCTGTTGCCCCCAGCCTTGTTTGTGGAGCTAAAGGCTATAAAAGGCCCTCAGTACATCTTTGAACGTTTCGCAAAAGAATTGTACTCGGCACGCAAGGGGCGCAAGCCCTTCCAGGACTTCACCCCCGCCCGATTGGTCAAGTGGATTCAAGGGGAGGCTGAATTGTACTTTGACACTACCAAAGCAAAGAAATTCAAGCTACACAATCTACGGGCTACCGCCATGAGTCAAGCACGCATGGCGGGGATAGCGGAAGGTGACGCGGCTGTTGCGTTCGGATGCAATCCCGAGACAATGCGTAAGCATTATCTAAACCTAGACGAAGTAGCAATATCCGATCAAGTCTTCACAAAAATTTATTGCGGGGTTATTGAGGGGATTGCCCCCTCCCTAAAACACATTAACCCATTGCAGGGCAATGGGTTAATAAGGCTCCCCGACAAGGACTCGAACCTTGGACAAAGCGGTTAACAGCCGCTTGCTCTACCAACTGAGCTATCGGGGAAGGTAGTCTACTAGTTTAATTCAGGCTTTCGCCTTTGACAATAGGCTGTCGGATCGTGAAAACAGGGGATAGCGGATAGGGAACTGTTGGGGGATAGGGGGTGGCGAATGGGGATGGGAAACTGGGAGGTGGCCAATTGTAGTAGATGTTGGGGTGGCAGTTGTACTGCCACCCCGGGACGACAGTGCAACTGTCGTCCCAACTGAACTCACACTATTAGCTCTGGCTGTCTACGGCGACAGTGCAACCATCACCCCAACTGAACTCACACTATTAGCTCTGGCTGTCTACGGCGACAGTGCAACCATCACCCCAACTGTACTCACACTATTAGCTCTGGCTGTCTACGGCGACAGTGCAACCATCACCCCAACTGAACTCACACTATTAGCTCTGGCCGCCTAGTAGGAGGCTGGAAGTCGGAATGCAGGACCTGAAACTTGAGAACGGAGAACCGAGAGCTGTAAGCCGTAAACCGATAACACCCCGATCATTTGATCGATGCCCGGGCGGCGTCGCTGCGGTCTCTTTCCAGGATCACGTGGTTCCCCCGCGGGTTAAAGGAAACGCGGGACATGAAGGCCCGCATGAGGAGCACGCCTCGGCCGCCGGGTTTATCGAGAAAGGCGTCGTCGGTGGGGTCGGGCAGGGAGTCGGGGGCGAAGCCGGGGCCTTCGTCGGTAATTTCCACGTGCACCCGGCGCGGCGAAAGCCGGCAGATAAAATGCACTTTTTTACCCAGGTCTTCCTGGTTGCCGTGGACAATGGCGTTGATCAGGGCCTCGTACACGGCCAGGTGGACGCAGAAGATGTCGCGTTTGGTCCAATGTTGCAGTTCCAATTCCCTGAGGACTTCCTCCAGGATGTGCCGGCCGGTTCGGGTATCGCTGGGAAATTTATTTTCGCACTGCCAGGTCCATGGCTCATCGGAGGTGTGCATGAAAGGCGGGCGGGGTTCAGGGTTTCGGATTCAGCACATTCCACTGGCACGGTCGAATATCAAAAGGCCGCCAGGGCGTCGGCTTCGTCCTCTTTGATGTCGAACAGGCGGTTTAACTTGGTGATGGCGAAGACTTCGAAAATCTCGGGACGGATATTTGACAGTTTAAGCAAGCCCCCGTGGGCTTTTACCCTTTTATCGAGGGTGATCAGTTTGCCCAGTGCGGCGCTGGAAAGGAATTCCACGGAGGAAAAATTCAAGAGCAACTTGCCGCGGCGGTCTTTTTCCACCAGATGGAACATTTCCTGCCCCAGTTCCTGGATATTCACGTCCTCCACGATTTTATGATCGCGGAAGCGGACCACGGTGACATCGCCCACTTCGTTTACATCCAGCCGCCGATATCCGCTCATGCTTGGAACTCCGATGAAGGCAAATTAGGTGACAGAACCGACCACCCGTTATCATAGGGATTCCGCATCGAGTGTCAAGCACTCTGTTCATTGGGGGGCAGCGGATGGGCGGATGCGGGATTTCAATTCGGCCCGGTTAACAAGGAGGAAATTCTCGCCGCGGTACTCGGAAATCGTGCCGGAAACGATCCATTCCAACTGCTTGGCATTTTCGGCGATGGCCCGCGCCACCTGTTCCAAATTGTGGTTTTCCAGGGCGATGAAACTGTGTTTATTATCGGCCGACACAAAGGTCAGGCGATTGCCGGTTGCACGAAAACAGCCGGCTTGGTCGACGATTTCACCCCCCTCGCGAAGGCCGACTTTCTTGTCATTGCCCTGTAACTTTTCCCCGGAATCGTAGGCCTGGCTCAAGAGGCTGGTTTCGAGCATGGTGGTCTTGGCAGTATTGGGCATAGCAGCCGAGCGGGTCCAGGCCAGGGTCACTCCAAAAAGGATCGCCGCCGCACATATAAGTCCGGCCATGGGGGCCCGATCCAAGGCCGTCAGAAGCTGTGGAAACCACTGTTTCACCAGATTGACCGACATGGCTTGACCCTCCTTCTCAGGGTTCAGGGTTCAGGATTCGAGGTAAAGGGTTCGGGGTAATGTACGGGTTTTGTTTCTCACCAAAAATCATGAACCTTGACTCCTGACCACTTCCCCCCTAGACCTTCTCGGAGATCAGGGTTGCCGGATAAAAGGAAAGTTTTCCAAGACGGCCGATATCGAATGTTTCCATAATAGCGATGGCGAAGAAAATGACGGTGGCAAGGATGATATGCAAAAATCACGCAAGCGGAATCCGGCAAGGCACGTTTTCTTCACAATCCGTTGATAAAAAGCAACCGTATAGAGCCGGTTGTAACGCCTGTCTTTAATCGACTTTCTCTATAACCCGTTATGCCGCAAGGATATTTACCTCAAGTCCGTCGGCGCGATCTTTGCCGGGCACATAGTTTGCCGTTAATGCCTGTGCTGTCTTGGATCAACAACACTGGAAAAGGGCCCTTCGATGCGTGCAACCGGTTCCATCCATCGCTTCCTTGTCTGCGTGGTTGTCTTGTCGTCGATTCTGGCCATTGGGCCGGTTGCCGTCCCGGCAATGGCTCAGCAGCCCGGCAGCGATGGGCAAGACGACATCGTTGTGCATCTGATTTCCGGGCGCACGATGACGGCCAAGATCGACGCCCGAACCGACGCCGGGCAACTATGGCTGCGTTGGGAAAGCCCCGGGGCCGAGGTCCTGCGGCCAATTGAATGGCAGTGCGTGACGGCGGCGGAGATAAACGGCAACAACATATCGGGCAAGGAGTTTTTCGATTTGGTCGATGAAATACGCCGCGACATTCCCGCCCAACCGGCATCGGCGCCAAAAACCGAGTCCATTGTCATGCTGGGCTCGCCCGACGGCGAGGCGACGAAATCGCTTGCGGCTCCAAATAATACGCAAGAACCCAGGCCGCCCGTGCAATGGCTGGATGTCGAAGCACGACCGGCCAGGTGGGATAATTACGTCGATATCGACGGCATGTCGATTTGCATTGCTCCCAAGGACGCCTACGGGCAGGTAGTTCCGGTTCGCGGCACGCTGGACGTGGACTTGATCGCCGAGCATGCGGGCGTGAACCGATTGCCGTATCCATTCAGCCGCATCGCTCACTGGTCGCAGGCCGTGCGCGTTGAGGATTTCGGGCCGTTTGGGGCGGTGTATAAGCTGCCGTTTCAAGACGTAAATCCCGAATTCAGCAATCATCTCGGCCCGCACGGCGCGATTCACGCAACTCTAAGCGTGCCCGGCCAAGACACGTTCGAGGCCACGGCCGACGCCCGCATCCGCCCCTACAGCCTGATTCGCGACCGGCTGCTGCAAACCACCGGCCGGCGATTCTTTCCCGAAGAGACAATCGGATTGCCCTGGGAGAAAAAGTAGATAGTAGGTGGTAGATAGTAGATCGTAGGCGATTGGCGGCGATTGATTGAAAAAACGCCAGCGATAATAATTAATATAGCAGGTTATCTTTGATTTAAAATTGATCTACATAGGAGAACAGCAAAGTGACAGGCAGACAGAAAGGGCGGCCGACCAAATGGGTTTCCGCGTCCGTGGAGCAGGCATTTCCGGTGGGAAAGCCGGGGATTACCTTTGAAGTTTGGGAAAAGTGGAAGAGAAAACGCAAAAAACTGGGAACTCTAACCGTAAGCGTGGGCGGTCTGCGATGGTGGCCGCATAAAGCTCCAAATCCCCGCCAAAAAAGTTGGAGACGAATTGCGGAATGGTTCGATTCGGATTAAAAAAGACTATGGTTTTTCAGATGGATCTCGAACACCTGCGCCTGCCATCTACTATCTACGACCTACCATCTATTTTTTACGGGCCCGGCTTTTTCATGCCCCAACTATGAAGGATCAGCACGCTGCCGACTGAGAGCAGCGACCAGCCCAGCCACTCGGGCGGATTCCAGGTTTTTTGGACGGGCGGGCTATCGCTTTGAAATATCGTCTGCGTGGTGGCACTGACAGAGGCCATGGGATGATTTGTGCGTTCGGCCAAGAACTGGGAGAATTTTGCGTTCAACTGGAATGTCTCAACCGCGTTGAATTCCAGTCCCAGGAGCAGCAGGACCAATCCGGCGAAGAAATACTGGTTTCGAGTGATATCCATCATCGGACGCTCCTCCTTTATCTGCTTGGGCGCCATGGCCAGGCTTGGGTGCCATGGCCAAGCTTAGGTGCCATGGCCAAGCTTGCTTGGCCATGTTTTTGCACTTGCTCCATGCCCGCGGCAAGCGCGGGCATAGCGCCCCTATAGTTTTGATATCGAAACGCCCGCCCCGCCGACTTCATTCGCCCCATTTACGTAGCGTTTATAACGAAACACTTTATGCGGATGAGACGGTTTTGCCGCTTGCGCCGCCTTGTGCGATTTCAACGCTCAGGTAAAAAAATGGTGAAAAGCGTTTTATGACTATCGCCTCGTCAAACCAGGCACGCAACACGCGGTCGAGTACGACCAGGCCAATTTGATCCTGATCGACAAGGATTGATTTGTAATAGGCCCAATGATCCAACCGGCCGGATGCATAGTTGTACCCAGATCTATTGCCACAGGCAACGTTAAAGGG
>JBEKSO010000009.1:0-21643 GCA_049516935.1 Thermoguttaceae bacterium | reverse complement strand
CAATTGGATGGTATAGCGCGGATCGCTAATAATTGTATCCCCGTCGTCGCGCACCAATAAATAACTGTCGTCGCCCGTAAAGCCGGTCAGGTAGGTAACGTTGGTAAAATCGGTGACCAGCAATGCGTCGACGCCTAATTTGCGCAATGCCTTGCGAACCTTGTCGCGCCGGGTTTCATGGTCCATTGCCGGATCCTTTGTGCCAAGCGGCTGTAAAAGAATGTATTGGAACAAACAAGGGGCCGAATGACAAGAGTCTGGAGGGAACAAAGTGGTTATTGGGCGATAGATGGCAGGTAGTGGACAGTGGGCAGTGGACGGTGGGCAGTGGCAAAATTGACACCTCCCCTAGCGTGGGATAGGATAGATGTATCTAATACATGAGTGAATCAAAGTACAATAGATAAAACTAATCATAGAAGGAGTCAGGAAAGATGGGCTTAGTGAATGCGAAAATTACATTGAGGAATCCCAGAAAGCCTGATCTTGCGTCTATTGAAGCGGCAGACGCGCTTGTGGACTCAGGTTCCGTGCATTTGTGTATTCCAGAGCATATAAGAATTCAATTGGAATTGGAAGAAATTGACAATAAGGAAGTCACTTTGGCCGATGGGACGCGAAAATTAGTTCCTTATGTGGGGCCTATTGAACTTCGCTTTAAAAATCGCATCGGTTTTGCCGGTGCTTTAGTCATGGGCGACCAGGTTTTGCTTGGCGCAATTCCAATGGAAGACATGGACTTGCTCATTGCTCCGAAAACCAGAGTTTTGGATGTAAATCCAAACAGCCCGAATATCGCCACTTCAATAGCTAAATAAATGAATCAACACGATCTTTCCAAACTCGCCAAACTATTGCTCGCCGGGGAGATTTCCTTGGAGCAGTTCCTTCATCAGGCGGTTGGGATCGCGACGCTGGGCGAGGCGCAGGTCGATCTTGACCGCACGCGGCGTTGCGGGTTTCCCGAGGTGGTGTTTGCCGAGGGGAAGACAACGGCGGCGATGGAGAAGATTTTTCAATCGCTTTTGGATCATGGGGCAGACGTGCTGGCCACGCGGATGTCGGCGGAGCAAGCCATGGAACTGGGGGAAAAATTCCCCTCCGCGCGTTACAACTCCATCGGGCGCACGTTCCGCATCTCGCAAAACGACGCAAATAAAAATTATGAGACTCCTGGCCGGAAAGACGACGGCACACGGAGTGTGCCTGCTACAATGGGCCGGGTGACGATCGTGACAGCCGGTACCAGTGATCTGCCGGTGGCCGAGGAAGCCCGGGAAACGGCCCTTTGGACCGGGGCTACTGTGCGATTGATATCGGACGTGGGCGTGGCCGGCCCGCATCGGTTGGCTGCCAACCTGACGGAATTGCAGGATGCCCACGCCGTGGTAGTGGTGGCCGGCATGGAAGGCGCGCTGCCCAGCGTGGTGGGTGGATATGTGGCTTGTCCGGTGATCGCCGTGCCCACCAGCGTGGGCTACGGGGCCAGTTTCGGCGGGATCGCGGCCTTGTTGGCCATGCTCAACAGTTGCGCGGCCAACGTTACCGTGGTAAACATCGACGCCGGATTCAAAGCCGGATACGTCGCCGGCCTGATCGCCAAAAACTCCGCCAAATGTTTATAACCACGCGGATAATGTTATCGTGGAATTACACGCGGCCCCCGGTGTGTTCACCGGGGGCTAAATATTTGATGAGTAATTTTCATCCTTCACTGCACGTTCATTTCACTTGACGCCGGCGCGTCAGTACACAAAACCTAATCGCCCGCGCCGGGCGTTGTAATAAAAGTCGGATGGAGGATAGTAGCCGTATCCATAAGTCGGACCCGGATAAACGTAGGTCTGATACGGATACGAATAGTAATAAGGCGAGTAATAGGCACGGTACCGTGGGTAATAACTATACCCATACCAACCCGGCCTGCCATAATACCCGTAATATCGCACAACGGGAACTATCGCGCCCTGATCGGTCGCGTTGGTCAGATAGGCGGCGGTTGCAGTCTGGTTGTGCGATTGCCAGCCGTCTTCCGCAATAGCGGGAGCGGCGATTACGGACAAAAGCCCGATTATCATCGACGATAATAATAGGGATCGCATATCAACTCCTTTCATGCGGCGTTATGCCGCGAAAAAAAGAAATCAACTACTTGGGAAAATATCACTGAGTTGCGATTGTTGAAATCCATCACACAAAAGGACTGTGGTGCAGCAGAGTTTAGGCCGTAAAAGCAATCCTTAAAGTTTTTTGCTTCAAAGGAAATACTCTGCCGACTCACAGAGTTAAGCCTAAATTTTCACAAGCTCTCATAGCCTTCAGATAAGCCATCCGTCGGCCCTCATTTAAATCCTATACAAGGCGTAGGGGCGGTCAAGCGACGAGTAATTCGATACCCCGAGGGATCATGTTTTTATTGTTCTAATTTCAATGTTTGCAACGAGATGAACAATCAAGTGTGGAAAAATAAGACGTTTTTTTCCATGTTTATGTTCTTTGAGGCTAATCAATGGGCGATTTCATCTTGGGTAATCTGCAATTATTGATACAATCTGGGAAGTTTCACGGGGATTGGTTTTTCCAAGACTATAAACGCCTATTTTACCGTGAGTTACATCTGATAACAAAGAAGCAAGTTTCTGTCAGGTCAAGTCAAACGAGCTGATTTGTCGATCTATAACGGTTAGAAAAAATAGAAAAGGGCCGCTCGATCTTAAGCAAGGAAGCAGGAGAATCGGTCATGAACGTGAAAATGGCATTTATCTGTATAGCCGTAATGGCGATTTTGGCCCTTGGAGCGCCTTTTGCCGAGGCGGGCGGCGGCGGCGGGGTGCGAGTGGGCATCGGGATTGGCATTCCCTTGGGAGGGCCAGTGTATCATCCCTACCCTTATTATTATCCGCGACCGTATCCTTATCCGTATCCATATTCATATCCGTATTACTATTCACCATATCCGTATGGATATTATCCGGCTCCGGCCCCTGTATATGCGGCGCCGCCTCCAACATACGTGCAGCCGGCCCCGGTATATGCTCAACCCGTTCCGGCCCCGCAACAATATTACTATCCGAATCCTTCGGCCTCAGCGAATCCATCGCCGTCGTCATCGCCGACGTATCAGTCCGGGCCGCAAATCACTGCGCCTGCGTCCGGTTATCCGGCGGGGCAGCCTGGATATACGCCGCCCTCGCCGCAACCGAATTACTACAAGCCGGAGGTTATGCCGACTCCTTCCGCCCAGCCTATAAGTTCGGGCACATAGCGGGGATGTAAGAAATTCTGTGTAAAGCGGTGGCACGGACTTTCAGTCCGTGAAGAAACACGGCCAAGATGGCCGTGCCACTTCACCCCGACACAAAAAACCGCACAGTCTCTCATAGCCCGCATTCTATTGCGACTTTTATTTAGAGATTGATTCCAGGGCTTTGGCGGCTGCGTCGCGCACGGATTTACTATCGTCATTGGCGGCTTTTTGCAGGGCTGGAATTGCATCGCGGGCCAAGGGCCCCAAATCACCCAAGGCCTCCGCGGCCGCTTTTCTGGTCTCCGGTAAAGAATCGGACAGCCCGGCTACCAGCACAGGAACGGCTTTGGCGGCAGTCTTTGCCGAGCGGGGTTGGATTTGCGTAAAACTCCAAGCGCTGATTACGGCCAGGGGACTGTCCTTGTCGTTCATATCTTTTAAAAGCAAGGGTTCGGCCGCGGCGGCTTTGGGGCCGATTTTACCCAAGGCATAAATAATCGCGTGGGCATTGGGGCAGTGCTCCTTTTGCAGTGCGGCCATTAGAGCCGGCACTGCGCTTGCGGCGGCTGGGCCGATCTTGGCAAGGGCAAGCACGGCTTCGGTGGAAACGTTGAAGTCTTCATCGGCAACCAGCCCGGCTAAAGCCTCCGTGGCGGCGGCCGCGCCCGGTCCGATCTGGCCCAAAGTGTAAGCCACCTGCACGCGGAGTTCTTTGTGTTGCTTCAAGATATCGACCAACCTGGGCACAGCCTGCGGCCCGAGCGAGGCCAATGCATCCAAGGCATGTTGAATGGTTGTCGTATCGGCGTCTTTTAAGGCTTTTTCCAAGATCGGCAGGGTAATTTCGGGGGCGGGAGGCAGTGCGGCCAAGGCCCGGGCGGCAGCCACGCGGACAAAGGGATCTTGCTCCTTCAGCCGGTCGACAAGTTGCGTCGTGGCTTGGCGGCAGAGTTCCTTGTCTTCGGGATGAACGCGAGCCAGGGCCCAAAGACTAACGGTGCTTAAGAATTTATCGTCGCTTTTGGCATTAGCGCGGATTTTAGCCTCGGCGTTTGCAGGGATCTTTCCGAGTTGGCCCATGACAAAAGTCGCGGCCGAGCGGGCGTCTTCGTCGTCCAAGGCCGCGGCGATCTGGGGCAGGACAGGAATCGCGGCCTCGTTCAAGGCGCCCAGGGTGAGAACGGCTTCCCGCCGGATCTCGGGGCGGGGATCCTTGAGTTTTTCGGCCAATGCCGGGGCGGCGTCTTTCGCGGCAGGTCCGATTTCGCGGAGCACGATACATGCCCAGTAGGTGGTCTTGTCGTTCTTCAGGGCTTCGATCAAACCAGGCACAGCGGCAGGGCCGGCCTCGGCAATGGCGTGCAAAATGCGCATCTGCACTCCCGGATCGGAGTCCTCCAAGAGTTTGGTTAACAGGGGAAGCATGACTTGCGGTCCGGGCCGGATGGCGTGCAGCGCCTGTACTGTCTGCCTTCGCACCGTTTCGTCAGGATCTTTCAGCAGGGAGGCCAACTCAGCAGCGGCGGATTTTGCCGGCGCGCCGATTTCGCCCAGCGCCCGGGCGGCATGCGCTCGAACCACGGCTGATTTGTCCTTGAGCAACCCGGTCAAAGGCGCGACGGCTTCGGCGGCCTTCCCGCCCTGCAATCCTAATTCGTCGATTGCCTTGAGCCGGGCAGCCTCGTCGGAAGACTTCAACTGGCCGGTGAATTCCTTGACCGAGGAATCCACAGCCAAGGCGGTTTGGCCGGTCAGGATCAACCAGGCGCCCAAGCCGAAAAACAAGGCGTTTTTACGTAAGTATGCGATCATTTTTATGCTCCGGATTTTTAATTGTTCGCTTGAAGTTAATAAGTTTGAAGTTAGGGAAAAATAAGGTGAAATAAGTGGAATGTGGAAAATTTCCGCACAATGCGGAGTTTGTCCATGAATTATTAACTCAGGTCGGTTTTGGTCATGGCATAGATCAAACTTTTTAAGTATGTCTGCGATGCGGCCCAGTCTTGCGGTGGGACATCCCTGATTTGCGCTTTCAAGCCGGCAAACATGGTTTCGATGGTTTGGCGGGCTTTCATCTGATCGGAATAGTCGAGCATGCCGTATTTGGCTTGCTTGGCCAATAGCTGCTCCAATTCGGCGCGCTGCGAGGTGAATTGGTCCTGCTCAAGCAAGGCCGGCCAATTGACCGTCCCGGTCACGGGATTCCACTGGCTGGAAGTGAGGGGTTTGGGCGCGCCGTCGTGGGCCATTCGGGCGAGTTGCTCCATGGTGGGCTGGGGGCCTTCCTCGGCCTTGCGAGCTGCACGGTTCGTCGCCCGCATGTCGAAATATGTATTGGTCCATTGTTGACGGTTTTGGATTTCTTGTTTTTGGGCTTGGGTCATATTAACGGCGGCCGCGGAGGTGGAAAGATTGTAATTTCCCTTTGCGCTGATGACGCTGGCCATGCCGTTCATGGCCGAGCCGGCGGCCGTGCTTGCCCCAGTCCCGCCATAACCCGACCATCCGCCATATCCGTTGACTATTGAAGGGGCCGGCACGGCGGGCTGATAGGGCGGAGGACTGCCGCTCGACCCGGAGTATTGGGGAGCGGGCTGCGCCATTATCAAGGCTGGAAAGGCCACGATAATTACCAATAAAACCCATAAACGATTCATGGACATTCCTCCTATATTTTGAAATAAACTGCAAAATAAAAGATTTGAGATAAACTAAGTATAATAGAAAACAATATCACCATCAACAGTTCGTTGAAGCCGTTTGTCGGGCTCGTTTGGCAAGCACATTTCTTACGCCGTAATACCTGGATGGGTAAGGGATTATGGATGGAGTCGATTTCTCAGGCAAGATAAAAATTGATTACTGTCATGCTTCACGTTGTTCAAGGCGCTGAGCGCCGTCAGCCTTGCCAAGCAGTCGCTGTATGTTGACTTTCATGCGGTTATTGGTAAAGTATTCAGTAAGACATTTATGTGTCATCAAAAAACATTTTTTTAGATAAGATCTTTCTTTTCACGTTCTCTTGAAAGGTTGAGTTCATGAAAACACACGTTGAATCCCCGAGCCTGACGCCAAGCGGAGTCTCTTGCGGAATGTTCCTCCTGGCATTTTTTGCGGCGCTTGCATATTTTCAATTCGAGGGTTTTGCAGCCGACGAGTTTCAAGACCTGGTGAATCAGATTCCGCGTTCGGCAAATGCGGTGGTGTTGTTGAACGTGGAAAAGGCGAAGAACAGTCCGTTGGGGCTAAAGGAGGATTGGAAGGGGAAGATCGAGAATGCGTTTGCAGCCGGTGCTTCCCGCATACCGCCGCAAGCGGCGCGATTCGTACTGGCCTCCAAGATCGATTTTGAATTCATGGAGCCTATCTGGGAAGTTGCGATCATGGACCTTGACGAAGCAATTCCTTTGGAACCATTGGCGAAGGCCCGCGGCGGCACGTTGGATACGATCGAAGGTCTGCCGGCGCTCTTATTGCCGAACGACACATACCTTGTGCAACTCGGTCCCAAGACGCTGGGCGGGATGGCGCCGGCGAACCGTCAGGAAGTAGTGCGTTGGATTCGCGAAGTGCGCAAACCATCCCCGCCTCCGCTTTCCCCTTACCTGCAAAAGGCGGCCGTCTACTCCGACGAGGCCGGCAGCGAGATCATTATGGCGCTGGATCTGGATGGCGTGATGTCGTTCGAGAGAGCCGGCAAGTACCTGAAATCGCACCAGAAAGACCTGGATGAGTGGCATGCAGATCTGGTCAAGACAACGCAATTGTTCAGCAGCATTCAGGGGATCCGAATTGGCGTCCGCATCGGCGAGAAACAATCGAGCAAGGTCGCCGTGGACTTGCGCACCGACGCTTCGGCCGCCGCATCTTATTTTAAGCCGCTATTACTCGAGGTCTTGTCCGACAAGGGTGCATTGATCGAGGACTTTCAGTCATGGACCGTCCAGACCAAAGGCAGCGAGATTTCACTATCCGGCATACTCTCGGACGACGGCCGGCGGCGGCTGATGAGCGTAATCGAGTCGCCGGTCTCCGAAAACAGCGTTTCCAAGGCGCCAGGCGTCAGTCCCGGCGAACTGCCGGCGATAGAGGGGAAGAAGTCGCTGGAATACTTTCGCGCGGTGGTGGGAATGGCCGACGATCTGAAGAAAGACATGCGCAGCGCAAAGAACCTCGCTTCCACCCAATTATTTTTCGATAAGTATGCCAAGCGAATCGAGCGAATGCCCATCCTGGGCGTGGATGAAGAACTTCTGAATTACAGCGCCTTTGTCGCCAATACGCTGCGCCAGGCGAGCGGCTCGGTAAAGACGATGGGAATCGAGACGAACGTTCGGCAAACGCAGGCTACCGGCGGCGGCGTGTATTCGGCCTATGGCGGCTATTACGGCTATGGAGGGTATCGCTACGGAGCTTATGGCGTCTACGGCCGCGGTGCAGAGATGGCCGACCTCAAGGCCGCCGGCGCAGTAAAGCGCGTGGTCGGGGCGGAGGAGACGGCCATCATGGCCACCGACGTTCAGAAGCTGCGTCAAGACCTCATTGCTGCCACCACGGACATCCGCCGCAAGATGACTCAGAAATACAAAATTGAGTTTTAAAGCTATCTTATCTTCATAATTAATGAATCACGAGCGCTGGGATATTGTCCGGTGGTCGTCAAAACGTGAAGTTGCCTTTGAATTAGTAAGCTACATCAATTAATTTGATTCGCCTCATCATACTTCAAAGTGCGCAAGTATCTTATTGGCAAGATGTTAGCCGACACACTTGACGGCGATTTGTGGACCGATATGCATGGAGGACACTTATTGGTTTTTCTCCATTGAATGGCCGCGATAGATGGCCTTTCATCATGCAATACATAGTCCTTAAACGGCATGAGGTTTTTGGTTTGCAGTTTTTGGGGAATAATGGATTTAAGATCTTGTCCTGGTTCACTTTGACTCCAATAATTCCTCGCCGGCTCTGTATAGCATTCTGAAATCATACCGTTCTATGTAGGGAAACCGCGGATAAGCGGCATCTTGCGATCAAGAGTCTATCACCGCACAGATGAGTGCGATTATGTCTTTACTATCTCTGTTTCAATTATGCGAAGGAGGTGCGAATATGAAGTACGAGAAGTTATTGTTTTTTGTGATCGGGCTGTTTGTTTTGGCATTGGTATTTGGGTTGGGCGATGAAGCCTTTGCACAGGCCGCCAAGAGGCCGAACATACTGTTCATCATGGGCGATGACGTCGGCTGGTTCAACATCGGCGCCTACCACCAGGGCATCATGTCCGGCAAGACGCCGAACCTGGACAAACTCGCATCGCAAGGCATGCGATTCACCGACTACTATGCCGAGGCAAGCTGCACGGCTGGCCGGGCGAACTTCATCACCGGCGAAATTCCCCTGCGTACCGGACTAACCACTGTAGGCCAGGCGGGCGCAGACGTGGGTCTGCCCGCACAAGCCTGCACGATCGCTACAGCGCTGAAGGCGCTGGGCTACACTACCGGGCAGTTCGGCAAGAACCATCTGGGCGACCTGAACAAGTACCTGCCCACCGTTCACGGCTTCGATGAGTTCTTCGGCTACCTGTACCACCTCGATGCGATGTCGGACCCGTATTGGTTCGATTATCCACAAGACTGGATCGACAAAACCGGGCCGCGCGATCTGGTGCATTGCTGGGCGACGGACACAGATGACCCTACCGAGCAGCCGCGCTGGGGCAAGATCGGCAAACAGAAGATCGTGGACGAAGGCCCGTTGGCGCCGTTTCCCGAAATGAAGGACATGCAGAACTGGCAGGAAGGCCGCAAGGCCAAGTACGACATGGAGACCTTTGACGAGGTGCTAGTCAAGAGTTCCTGCGACTTTATGGACAAGGCCAAGAAGGACGGCAAGCCGTTCTTTATCTGGCACAACACGACGCGAATGCACGTCTTTACTTACCTCCCGCCGAAGTATCAGGCGCTGATGAATTACAAGAGCAATTACGGCCTGGAAGAGGCCGGCATGGCTCAACTGGACGACAGCATCGGCGCGCTTTTGCAGCACTTGGACGACATCGGCGAGGCCGACAACACAATCGTTGTCTTCACGACCGACAACGGGGCAGAGGTGTTTACCTGGCCGGACGGCGGCATGACGCCCTTTAAAGCCACCAAAGGCACCGTGTTCGAAGGCGGGTTCCGCGTGCCGTGCATAGTGCGCTGGCCGGGCAAGATCAAGCAGGGCACGGTCGAGAACGGCATCTTTTCCGGCCTCGATTGGTTTCCCACGCTGCTGGCCGCAGCCGGCAATCCGAACATCACCGACCAGTTGCTGAAGGGAGTAAAACTGGGCGACCGGACCTACAAGAACCATCTCGACGGCTACAACCAAATGGACCTGCTCACAGGCAAGGGGCCGTCCAATCGCCATGAGCTTTGGTACTTCGGCGGACCCAAACTTGGCGCCGTTCGACTGGATGATTTCAAGTATCAATTCTATCAACAGCCGCAAGGCTGGCCCGGACCGAAGGTCGTGACCGACATGCCCACGATCGTGAATATCCGCCAGGATCCGTTCGAGCGCACTCCGTCAACCGGCGGCCAAAGCTTGAATGATCTCGGCGGAGGCTACATGAACGATTTCTATGCCCGGGAGTTCTGGCGGTTCGTTACTGTCCAGAGCAGGGTGGCGGAACTGGCTAAGACAGCCATCGACTTCCCGCCGATGCAGGACCCGGCATCCTTCAATCTGGAGGCGGTGAAGAAACAGATCGACGACATGATCAAGGCCCACCAGGGCGAGTAAATCCACCGTGCGGAGCGAGCGCCCCACTCGGGGCGCTCACTTTTTGTGTCATCTATGGAACAGGGGAATTCCACTAGAAATTGGGCCAGGCAGTATGTTAGAATTGGTCGTGGGGAGATAGTGACGACATCGACGCATAAAATGAAACAAATGATACTCCCCAAGGTCTGGTCGTGGAAAAAACGAAGTTTGATCCCCAACTATTAAAGTGGAAAAAACGAATTTTGGTGACCAAAAAGTGGCTATTATTCGGAATTGTCGCCATATCGGCCCTGGAACTCGGTTGCAAGAAAGAGCCGGAAGCACAATCCAATTCTTCCACTTCTTCCGCGCCCGTATCCGAGGCTAAATCCGCGCCCGTACCACAGGCTAAAACCGGACAGAAAGCAAACCAGCAGAAAGCGCTTGCCGGCTCGAAGACTTGCCGCGATTGCCACGAAGAATTTTATAAGCTCTGGTCCACCTCGTGGCACGGACTGGCAATGCAGCCTTATACGGCGGAGTTTGCCCGTGCGAATCTGACGCCCCAGGAAGGCGAGGTGGCGATCGGCAAACGAAAATACCAGGCGGAAATAGGCGACGGCGAAGGCTGGGTCAAAGAAAATGGACCCGGCGGTGTGCGCAATTATCCCATCGCGCATGTAATGGGCGGGAAGAACGTATATTATTTTCTCACGCCCATGGATCGCGGCCGGTTACAGGTGCTGCCCGTGGCATACGACGTGCAAAAGAAGAACTGGTACGACATGGCGGCCAGCGGGGTGCGGCATTTTCCCGACCGACGCGACGAGGCCCTCGATTGGACCGACCGCATGTTTTCCTTCAACACCACGTGTTTCAATTGCCACGTGAGCGAACTATCGACCAACTACGATCTGGCAACCGATACATATCACACCACTTGGGCCGAGTCGGGAATAAGTTGCGAATCGTGTCACGGGCCGGGGGCAGAGCACGCCCGCGCGATGGAGGCCGGCGTCGAGGGACATACTTCGAAAGACATCAAAATCATTCGCACGAAGGAATTTTCCGCCGAGCAGATGAACGACATGTGCGCGACCTGCCACGCCAAGTTGGCGCCATTGTCGACGAGTTTTCTGCCGGGCGAGAAGTTTTTCGACCATTACGACCTGGTGACGCTGGAACATCAGGATTATTATCCAGACGGCCGCGATCTAGGCGAGAATTACACATACACATCGTGGTTGATGAGCCCGTGCGTCAAGTCGGGAAAGCTGGACTGCAACCACTGCCACACGCCCAGCGGTAGGATGCGGTTTGAAGGCGAAAACTCCAACCAGTCGTGCATGCCTTGCCACGAGCATTATGTTAAAAATCCCGCGGATCACGGCAAGCACCAGCCCGGCAGCAAGGGGAACGAGTGCATCGCCTGCCACATGCCCATGACGCGGTTTGCCGCCATGGGCCGGACGGACCACTCGATGCGGCCGCCGGCGCCTGGCGCGAGCATAGCCTTCAAATCGCCCAACGCCTGCAACTTGTGCCATACGGACAAGGATGCGGCCTGGTCGGACGAGTGGGTTCGCAAGTGGTATCCGCGCGACTACCAGGCCGAGGCGCTCCGCCGCGCGGAGTTGATTGACCAGGCCCGCAAGCGCGATTGGAAGCGGCTGCCGGAAATGCTGGACGAATTAAAGAAGAAGGACAACGATCCCGTATACAAGAATTCGCTGGTCCGGTTGCTGCGCGGCTGCGATGACGAAAGCAAATGGCCCGTTGTTTCGGATATGTTGCACGACGCATCGCCACTGGTCCGCTCGAGCGCGGCCTCATCGCTGGGCGATCATATTACTACGCCGGAGGCGCTCAAGGCGCTGCTTACGGCAACATCCGACGAGTCGCGATTGGTGCGGATTCGCAGCGCCATAGCCTTGGCGGCCTTGCAGCCCAAGGATGTGCAAAACGATCGCGATCGCCGGAATTTGAACCGGGCGGTCGATGATTTCATGACGGCCATGACCGCCCGGGGCGACGATTGGGCATCGTATGCCAACGTGGGCAATTTTTACATGGACCGGGGCGATTATCCCGCGGCTATCGGCTATTTCGAGACGGCGGCCAGGCTGGAACCGCGGCAGATCGGTCCCATAGTGAATGCGGCCATCGCGTATAGCAACCTGGGCCGAAGCGACCAGGCCGAACAGTGCCTTATGCAAGCGTTGAAGTACGAGCCCGACAACGCGGCGGCGAATTTCAATCTGGGGCTGCTGCGGGGCGAGCAAAAACGCCTGCCCGAAGCGGAAGAAGCACTGCGAAAGGCGCTGAAGGCCGATCCCCAAATGCACCAGGCGGCCTATAATTTGGGCGTGCTCTTGGCCGAAGAGAATCTCGATCAGGCAATCGAGTGGTGCGAAAAGGCGCACCAGCTTCGCCCGAACGATCCAAAGTACGCACACACCTTGGCATTCTACGAGCGACGGAAGGGAAACATCGATAGCGCCATCGCACTGCTGCGGCAGGTTATCCGAAACGATCCGCACTATTGGGACTCTTATTTGCTGCTGGGACAGATTTACGAAGAGCGGCGCGAATTTCAAAATGCCGCGGGGGTATATCGTCAAGCGTTGAAAATGGAGCAGTTGCCCGCTGCGTTGCGCCGGCAGTTGGAGGCGAGGGTAAGTGCGATCGAATCCCAGGCGCCAAATCGGTAAAACAAAGCTGCCCGGCGGAAGAGTCTTCCTAGTCGTTACAACCGTACACCTCAAGAGATATTGCCTTGCTCGAGTTTAACGGCTTTTCCATGCGTAACGGTTCTGAGTGCGTCATATCCATAACCGGCATAATTAATCGATTATTCCCGATATTGGTTAATCCCGATAAATTCGGTAGATCCGCACCTTTGACGGGGCATCCGCCTTATTCGTTTCAAGTGTTCGGCACAGGAAGGCAGGTTGGCAACCTGCCCTACGAGATAAAGTGCAATGCAAAAGAAATACGAAAATACTTCGCGGCAAAATCCGCATGTTGGGCGTTTAATTTCGGATGCATGGAAAACTTGCATCTTGTATCTCATTATAGTTTTTACCGTTCAAGCGGCGAATGCCGGTGAAAACTGCCAACAAGGCAACTGCACACAGGGATGCTTTGGCAGCTCGGCGATTTTATGCTGCGACTGCTACTGCCGCAAACCGCTGCCTTGCGTGTGTGCTTGCAACTGCTGTTGCCCGGACACTTACTGCTGCAAGCCGTTGCCTTGCGTATGTGCTTGCAACTGCTGTTGCCCGGATACTTACTGCCGCAAGCCGCTGCCGTGCGTGCCGTGTCCGGCGATACTGTGCAAGCCCTATTGCGGCGGATGCGGTTTCGGAAAATAATTGGCTGCGTCCCAATTATCTTTTTTCCCGTGAATCAGGGTCCACCCGCGCGTTTTTACCTTCGATTTTGCAGTTTGGCAATGCTTTCTGCAACTTCTTCACGCCTTCGTCGGTTACCTGGGTTTCAGCCAGGCCCAGCGATTGGAGTTGGGTCAAACCATTGAGGTGTTCCAGACCGGCGTCGGTCACCTTGCTTCGCCCCAGCTCCAACGATTGAAGTTGAGTCAACCCTTTAAGGTGTTCCAGCCCGGCGTCGGTCACGTTGGTACTCCACAGGTTCAACGATTGGAGTTTGTTCAAACCTTCGAGGTAATCCAGCCCGGCGTCGGTGAGTTGGGTCCAAATCAAGTTCAGCGATTGGAGTTCGGTCAATCCGCTGATGTGTTTCAATCCGGCGCCGGTGATCTTGTTCGCCCCTAAGTCCAGCGACTGAAGTTTTGTCAATCCTTTGAGATGCTCCAGCCCGGCGTCGGTGATTGCCGTGTTGTAAAGGCTCAGTTCTCGGAGATTAGTCAAGGTTTTGAGGCGTTCCACGCCGGCATCGGTCACTCCGATGCCGTGCAGGCTCAGGGATTGGAGTTTAGTCAACCCTTTAATGTGCTCCAAGCCAGCATCGGTCACCTTGGTAAAAGTCAGGTTCAGCGATTGAAGTTGGCTCGCTCCTTCGAGGCACTCCAGCCCGGCGTCTGTCACATTGGCGTTGGATAGGTTCAGCGATTCGAGTTGAGCTAAGCCTTGAAGATGCTCCAGATCGGCGTCGGTAACAGACCATCCCCCCAAAAACACCGACTTCGCCGGTTTGCCATCATGTTTCTCGATTTTAGCAGTCGCCTTTGAAGGCTGTGTGGAGTCCGGCTGGCTAAGGGGATCGATGGTTGGTTCGCTTGCAGGTTTAGGTTTGGCTTTTTGGAGCATAAGCAGCGTAATTCCGGAGCCTGACGTGGATTCGAATTTCTCGGGGGGCGAGCCGTCTTTGACAAAGGCAATCTGCAACCGGTCGCCACCGAACTTGTAGATGCCGCTGAATTCAAACTTTTTTTGCATCACAGGTTCATAATTGACGAAGGCGATTGTCTTTGGTTGTATGGAAGTGTCTAAACGATATAGGTATGTCAAAATTACTGGACCCTTCAAAAATAGCGACGACTCGGCGGACGATCCCCGTTTTGGCCCGTCGTTTGGACCACGGTCTAAATCTCGACACCCAATGTGACAAGCTTGATTAGAGAACGAGAACGAAGTGAATTCCCGCAGTTCTTCCTGAGCGACCGCTTTGCCGTCAGTTGTTTCACCGGCGACGGTCCAATCGCCCAGCATTTTCTGTTCATCTTCGGATGGCCGATACCGTTCGAGAGTCAGCAACATATCTCCTGAATCAGGTTCGACGGCAAAGCTTTTTGGTCGCTGTTCGGCTTTCACCGAAGACAAATACCTGGACAGGCAAATCTTCAACCGGTCGCCATTGATTTCATAAAGGCCCAGCGCGCATATAGATCGTTTTTCATAGAGGGGCGGTTCTTTTAGAAATATATCTATTGTCTTGGGCGATGTGTTTGGATCGATGCTGTAATAATAATTCTGACCGCTCCCTTCCGCGAAAATCAGGACCCCCACTAATTCGGTCGAAAAATCCAAAATGTCAATTGTCTGGGGTTTCATGCCTGGCCATTGGGCGGCCCATGATAGGTCCGCGGAATCTCCTTTATCGATATTCACAACCTTCCACCGGCCTCGCAGAGCCTTGGATTCAACCGCGGGGTTGACGGCGGGTATGATGGTTGGCAGACTAGTCGGCTGCTCCGAGGCCTTCGGGCTAAAGGGGTTCGCGGTTGGGCGCGGGAAGGGACTTGGTTGAGACGAGTGGCCTATCACCACTTCCATCCCTTCCTTCACGTCCGGGCCGCTGATTTCGGTCATTCTGCCGTCGGTCAGGCCGGATTGGACCTCGATGGGCCGCACGTGCTTGCCGTCCTGCGATTTCACCCAAATTATCCCATGTTTTTGGTTAGCAAGCGCAGTACTCAGGTTGCTTAGTGCGATGATTGTATTTTGGACCGCATCTTTATCGCCACGGACAATCGTCACATCCAAGCCTTCCAATTTTTCTATTTGAACCGGACCGCCTTTGGCCATCATTTCCGCGCTGGGTTTCCAGCGCAGGGCCGAGTTGGGCACAAGGAGTACATCTTTGCGGGTGTCGATCTCGAACTTCAGGTTTGCCGTCATGTAGGGCATAAGCTTAATGTCGGAGTTGTCGAAGCTTAATACCACGGTATATACCACTACATTTTGTAGCGATTGGGCATCTTTGCGAATTTGAATCACTTTGCCCGTGAATTTTTCATTGGGAAAGGCATCGACGGTGAAACCGGCCGTCATTCCATCGCGAATCCGCCCGATGTCGGCCTCGTTGACCGCGGCCCAGACTTGCATATTTTTCAGGTCCTTGGCAATCAGGAACAAGCTCGGTGAATTAGGTTCGGGGGCCACATTTTGGCCGATATTATTCCGCCGGGCGATAATGACACCCTGTACCGGCGACTTGATGACCGTGCGATCGAGGTTGATTCGTGCTTGCTCCAAAGCGGCCTTGCTTTGTACCACGGCCGCTTCGGCCGCATCCACGACTGCCTTGGGAACTTGATCTGCATTAGGCAACCCTGCTTTTTCCTGTGTCTGCGCCCGTTTGTATTTGGTACGTGCCAGTTGCAACTCGGCTTGGGCACGTATGTAACCGGCCTGTTCTTGCTCGTAACGTGATTTATATAACGCGTCGTCGATGAGGGCCAGGACCGTGCCTTCACGTACCGGCGAATTGTAATCGATCGGCTTGCCTTTGTATTGCGGATCGGTCGCCCCGCGGGGATCGTCGCCGAAACTCATGATCCGGCCGCTGATCTGTGCCGAAACATCCACTACTTCCGCCGGTTCGATGGTTCCGGTAGCGCTAACCGTGGCCGTAATATCGCCGCGAGTTATCTTTGCTGTGCGGAATGTTATCGATCCCTCGGCCGGTTTCATCTTCTCGTCGGGCAAGGGCGCCGCGCCGATAGCGGATCTAGGGGCTGAAGACGGGGGCGACGCTTCTAGAGGCTTGACCGTCATTCCGGCCTTGAAATCAGTGTAATATAGTGAAACGAACGCCACCACGCGATCATCCGCTTTCAGGCCCTCATCCACCGCTCGCATGTCGTTGTACGATTGGCCGGATTTCACGCGACGATACAGAACTACGTTTTTGTCGTTCAGCACGTACACGAAAGTGCCTTGCTGATCGTTTTTTACGGCCGTCTCAGGAACCAGCAGGGCCTTATACGGAGCGCCCAGGATGAGGCGCACGCGGGCATACATGCCGGACACGAGAATCCCGTCTGGATTTGGCAATATCGCCCGCCATTTAGCCGTGCCGGTATTCGGATCGACAGAAACGTCCGTCGATTCAACATTTCCACTATGTGGGAAGCCCTTCTCGTCGTCCAAACCGCAGAGAACAGGGATTTCCTTGGGCATTTCGCCCTTTGCCTTTGCCTGCGAGATCATGCGGCGGGCCTGCAACACGATTGGCGCGGGCACGTCGAAGGCGACGTACATACCGCCGCCCTTGGCGTCAGCCGGCGCCTCGATATTGCCCGTGCAATCTTCGTAATGGCTGACTTCCCAGACCACCGGATGAGAAACGGGAACCTCCGGCGCTGCTGGCGGCGACTCGGCCGATTTGCCCGCGCTGGGCACCTTGACGTTCACGTCGCCGTTGGCAGTCACACTTGCATCGCTGCCCTCGGGAATACTAACCGTCGATTCTTTGCCGTCTTTGTCGATGCGGATGATGATGCCCAACGCGAAACCGGCGGCCATGAAGGCCAGGGCAAGGGCGATGAATATTGGAATCCAGCGACGGCGGGAGGAGGCGGGGAGGGGAGCGGGATTAGTTTCGGGTTTATCGGCCCTCACCATAGCACTCTCCGGGCACCGACCGAAGGTTGGTCGGGAGAGGGGACTTTCATCGGCTTCTGCGCGACCAATGGTCGCGGCTTTACAGGTTTCGGACAGGGCGCGGGTGATTATGTCGACCAGGTTTGCGCCGGTGCAAAATTGTTCGAGGATTTCGGCGACTTCGGCGGGCGTGGGGAAACGGTCGGCGGGGTCCTTGGCCAGGAGGCGGTCGAGGATCGCGGAAAGTTCTTGCGGCACGTTGGCAATCAATTGACTTATGGGCGGCGCGGGCTGGTGCACGTGGGCGTTGAGTTTATCGAGCGTGCCGCGATACTCCAGACCGCCGAATGGGGCCTGGCCGGATAGGAGTTTGTAGAGCGTGCAGCCCAGGCTGTAGATGTCGGCGCGGATGTCGACAGTACGGCTGTCGGAGGCCTGTTCCGGGGCCATGTAATCGGCCGTGCCCATGGCCTGGCCGGTGCCGGTCATCTCCTCGCCGGAGGACGACTCGGCATAGAATCGGGCCAGGCCGAGGTCTAAAAGCTTGACTTCGCCCGACCGGCTAAGCATGATGTTCGAGGGTTTTATATCTCGGTGGACAAGTCCGTGCTCGTGCGCGCACTGGAGGGCCAGGGCCGTACGGCGGACCAATTCACAAGACTCGGCAACGGGCAGCGGCCCGATGCGGTGCACGATTTCGGCCAGGTCCAGGCCGTCGACGAATTCCATGATGAGGACCGGCGTGCCCTCGATCTCCCGGGCGTCGTGGGCCTGGACGATGTTGGGGTGTGCAAGCCGGCCGACGGCCTTCATTTCGCGTTCGAAGCGGGTGATGGCATGGCGGTCTTCCAGGCGGCTGCGAGACAGGACCTTTACGGCGACCACGCGATCGAGCTTTGTGTGCAGTGCCTTGTAGACCCGGCCCATGCCGCCGCGGCCCAACTCTTCAAGAACCTGGTATTCACCGAGTGAAAAGGGGACGGCGGGGGAAAAGGGGACAGGACCCTTTTCCCCGGCGATTGCCTGGGCCAAGGCGGTCTGGAACTGCGGCTCGGCCAAACAAGATTCGCTGCCTGACGGGGTGCGCAAACGGCCGATGAGCGTATCCTCGGCGTCCTCGAGTGTCGTGATCGTGGCCTGACAATCGGGACAGGATTCCAGGTGCCCGGCCAGATCGTCGGACTGTTCGTTGGAAAGCATGCCTATCGAATATTGGAGAAGCGTTTCCCGGCTTGGGCAGCTTTGTGCGGGCATGTTGAAAATCTCCTGCGTAGGGTGCATGAAATGCACTGGAATTCACAACAAATGGTGCGTTTCACGCACCCTACAGCTTATCATAATTTTTATTGCAAATTGTCAATTGCAAAATGCAAATTGCAAATTGAACAACCATAACCACCTACAATTAATAACGCGGGAGCCTTACAGCATTTTGGTGTAGTCGGCAAAACCTAATGCCCGATAAGGAGTTGTGACGTAGGTTATGCTTCAGCATAACATAATACAACTTCAAAAAAAGATGTTATGCTAAAGCATAACCTACAAGGGCAACTCGGCCATGACTTGGCGAAGTCGGCGCAGTACGCGGGATTTGGCCGTGTATACGGCGGGGATGCTCATCTGCAAATCTTCGGCAACCTGCGATGACGGCTGACCCTGGATCGTGACCCGCCAGAATGCTTCCCAAGTGCGGTTTTCGAATTCCGCACGGATCAGATCGAGCGTCCGGCGGGAGAGCCACGCGGCCGATTCGGCGTCCGGCCGGATGAACTCTTCCGAGGGCTGGGGCGGCTGAGGGATTTCGGCAATCAGG
This sequence comes from Thermoguttaceae bacterium, assembly GCA_049516935.1. Classification (GTDB taxonomy): domain Bacteria; phylum Planctomycetota; class Planctomycetia; order Pirellulales; family Thermoguttaceae; genus JBEKIK01. The sequence continues at coordinate 2,523 of JBEKSO010000009.1, read as the reverse complement.
CGCTGGGCGGTGCTGCCGCCCCGGGCTTCGGCCTTGCCATGGCGGCGACGGTACAGGTCGCGGACCTTGTTTCGTGTGATCGCGGCAAGCCATCCGCTGAAACTGTCTTGGGGCTTGTCGCGGCGAAAGTCGGATAGATGAAGCATCACCGCCGAGAGCACTTCCTGGAACACGTCGGCGGCGTCGTCGGCAGTCAAGCCCGAGCGGCGGCACCAACGATAGATCACAGGACTATAGAGGCGTACGAATCGCTCCCATGCCTCAGGCCGGCCGGCGCGAAGCTGATCGAGGAGCGTCGAGGAGACCGAATTGGAATCAGAGGAAATGGCCATGTCGTTACCTTTTCTCCATCATACCATGACTTGCCTGCGGTGAATATATCTGTCATTATGGAGTGTTGTTCGGGCGGTGTAGAGTCATTGTGTTGTTATTTAAGCGAATTTTGCAGTCATTTTTTATTGCAAATTGTCAATTGCAAAATGCAAATTGCAAATTGAACAACTATAATCAACCACCGATTTGTTATCTTATTTCGTACTCCGTACTGTGTACGGTTTTTTCATACTGAAAACTGATTACTGAAAACTGATAACTGTTTACTTTGCCCATCCGGGCCGACACGGCCCGGCTCTGATGAAAAACTCACTCTGACGAAAACTCAGGACATTGACGAGGCCAAATATGAGCGACGTACCGACAACTGCCAAGAAGATCATCGCCAACGTGGAGAAAGTCATCGTCGGCAAGCGCCGGCAGATCGTTTTGTCATTGGTGTCGTGGTTTTGCGGGGGGCACGTGCTGCTGGAAGACGTGCCTGGCGTGGCCAAGACCATGCTAGCCCGGGCGATGGCCCAGAGCGTGGGCTGCTCGTTCAAGCGAATCCAATGCACGCCGGACCTACTGCCCACCGACGTGACCGGCGTTTCGGTTTTTAACCAGAAGACCACGGAGTTCGAGTTCCGTGCCGGCCCGATCTTCGCCCAGGTCGTGCTGGCCGACGAAATCAACCGGGCCACGCCGCGGACCCAGTCGGCATTGTTGGAGGCCATGGCCGAGGGCCGCGTCACAGTGGACGGCGTGACCCACGAGCTAAAGCCGCCGTTTTGGGTCATTGCCACGCAGAATCCCATCGACCATGAAGGCACATTTCCCCTGCCCGAGGCCCAGTTGGATCGGTTTCTGGTGCGATTCAGCCTGGGATATCCGAGCATGGATGAAGAACTGAAGATGCTGGAACTTTTGGAGCACGGCAATCCGCTGGATCGATTGGAACAGGTCGTTAGCGCAGAGGAATTGCTGGCAGCCCAGCAAGCGGTGCGGAATATACACGTCGATGCGAAGGTTCGCCGCTACATAATCGAGATTGTAAATAAAACGCGAACCTGCGAAGACATTAGTTTGGGCGGCAGCCCGCGGGCGTCGCTGGCATTGTTCCGCACCGCCCAGGCCCTGGCGGCCGTTTCGGGGCGGAACTACGTGCGGCCCGATGACGTGAAACAAATGACCGGGCCGGTGCTGACGCATCGGCTGATCCTGCGCCCGGAGAGCCGGTTGCGGAAACTCACGGCGGCGGCGGTGGCGGCCCAGGTAGTCGAGCAAGTTCCGGTGCCGCTTTTGGCTAAAGAAACGAGGGAATCCGAAACTTTGTGAAGTTGCAGTTGGAGTATTTTGGGTGATATTTAAGCGTATTTTGGGGGTGGATTTTTATTGCAAATTGCAAATTGCAAATTGCAAATTGAACGAACACAATCTTATGGGTGATTAGTGTTTATTGAAGATCCAATCAAGCCCACGGGTTGCAACCCGTGGGCTTAGTAACGTTTTTTATACTGAGAACTGAAAACTGAAAACCGAAAACTGATAACCATTATATGAAATGGTTTGCCGGGGTTGTTCTGATATTGATCATAGCACTGGCCTTTGGGCTGGGACTGATGGCGTATGCCATGTATGCCCTGCTGGGGATCATGCTGGCGAGCCGCTGGCTGTCGCGATATTGGATCGGGAACCTTACGGCCGTGAGGGAGTGCAACCGCTACTCGGTCAACGTGGGCGACACTGTAGCAGTGGTGATCACTGTAAAGAACGCCGGCTGGCTGCCCGTGGTGTGGGTGCTGCTGGAGGACTTGCTGCCGCGGCGGGCGTTTATTTACCAGCCGCCGAGTCTGCAAGTCCAAGGGAATCGCATCCAGTTGGCCATGATCGGCGGCCACGGCCGGCGCACGATGTTTTATCAGTTGAAGTGCAATCGTCGCGGATACCACCAGATCGGCCCGCTGGTGGTCGAGACGGGCGACTTGTTCGGATTGCACCGGCGCTACCGCGTACTTACCGCGCCGCACTTTTTGCTGGTGTATCCGGAGGTTGTGCCACTTCAGGGTTTTGAATTGGCTTCGCGCCGGCCGATCGGCGAGGTCCGCATCTCGCATCGCCTTTACGAAGACCCCACACGGATCGCCGGCGTGCGCAGGTACGAGGCTGGCGATCCGATGAATCGCGTGCATTGGCGGGCCACTGCCCGAA
>JBEKSO010000008.1:0-22511 GCA_049516935.1 Thermoguttaceae bacterium | reverse complement strand
TTTGCCATGCGGACCACAACGCGGAGTGGTCGGACGATTGGGTGCGGAAATGGTACAAGCGGGACTACCAGGCCGAGGTGTTGCGGCGGGCCGAGTTGATCGACGCGGCCCGCAAGGGCCGGTGGGATCGCCTGCCGGAAATGCTCGCCGAGATCGGCCAAAGCGACAACGACCAGGTATATCGCAACAGCCTGGTGCGGCTTGTAAGGCAATCGAGCGATCCGCGCAAGTGGGCGGCGATGTTGGGGGCGGTAAAAGATCAGTCTCCGCTGGTGCGGTCCAGCGCGGCCTCCGCGCTTGGGGGTAGGATAGACAAGGAAAGCATCGAATCGCTCTTTGCATGCGCCGGCGACGGATCGCGAATCGTGCGGATCAGGGCGGCCATGGCGTTGGCGGCGATTCCGCCGGAAAAAATCGAGAATCCGGCCCGTCGCGAGGCTCTCGAAAGGGCCGTGGACGAATTCAAAACGGCCATGAAAGCCCGGGGCGATGATTGGGCATCGCATGCGAACCTGGGCGATTTTTACATCGAGCGCGGGGACTTTGCCGAGGCCGTGAAAAATTATGAAAACGCGCTGCGGCTGGAGCCGAGGATGATCGAGGTTTTGATGAACGAGTCCGTGGCTTACAGCAACATGCGGCAAAACCACAAGGCGGAACAGTGTCTGCGCCGCGCACTGGAAACCGAGCCGGACAATGCGGCCGCGAATTTCAACTTGGGCCTGTTGCTGGCCGAAGAGGGGAACGCCGATGAGGCGGAACAGGCCCTGCGCAGGGCGGTAAAATCCAATTCTCAGTCGGCGGCGGCGAATTATAATCTGGCCGTGATTTTAGCGGGTCGAAAGCACATGAGCGAGGCTATCGCCTTGTGCCGCAAGGCCTGCGAACTGCAACCGGATGAAGCGAAGTATGCCCGGGCTTTGGCCTTGTATCTTTATCGCAACGGCGACGCCGAGGGGGCGATAGAAGTGCTGCGCAAGGCACTGGACATCAAGGAACTCGCACCACAAGAGCGGCAGGACCTGGAAGAAAAATTAAGATCGCTGGAGATCGCCAAACCCGGCAAGAAAACACAATAAACAACGGCACACGGAGTGTGCCTGCTGCATTATAATGAATACATGTGAACGGTTATGGAAGGTTATCGGATGATTCGCAAAGAGTCGGAAATGGGTACGGGATATTCAGTCGTTGAGTTGGGCGACGTGCGGCACGTTTTCGTGGCCACTGTGCCGCGGCAAGGCACAAGCATTCGCCGGCAGGCCGAAGACGCCCTGCGGACCATCGAAAGGTTGATCAAGGAAGAAAGCGGGCCCGGGTCGATCGTCATGCAGTCGGTGTTTCTGAGAGATTTGGCGGATGAGGCGGAGTGCCGGGAGGTAATGCGCGATTTTTATGGATCGGAAATGCCGGCTACCACGTACATTCCCCAGCCGCCCTGCGAGGGCAAACTGCTGGCGATCGAGGCCCTGGGCGTGGGGCGCGGGCGGGGCGAGGTGGAAATAATCCGACACGGCGAGCAGACGGTCGTCACCCGGCACGACGGGATCGCCTGGGTGCACGTGGCCAACGTCCATGCCAAGTCCGGGGAAGGATCGGTTTACGACCGCACGCTTTCCGCTTTTCACGCGGCCGATGAACTGCTGGCGGCGGCCGGTTTCCGCTTTGAAGAGGTGGTCCGCACCTGGCTTTACCTGGGCGACATTACGGGAATGGAGGGGCAGGAGCAGCGGTATCGGGAGTTGAACCGTGCGCGGACCGACTTTTACCGGAATTTGAATTTCGCCGCCGGATTGGCGATGCAGGGCCAGGATAAACCAGTTTTTCCAGCCAGCACGGGCATCGGCGCGGGAGGCAAGGACGTGACGATCAGTTGCATAGCGATGAGGGCCGACAGGCCCGGTGTGGTAATGGCGCCGCTGGAAAATCCCAGGCAGACATCGGCCTTCGACTACGCCCACCAGTACGGCAGCGAAAGTCCCAAGTTTTGCCGGGCGATGGCGGTTGCAGCAGGAGATTATGCCACCACGTTCGTTTCGGGTACGGCCAGCATCACGGCCTCGGAAACGCGGCATACGGACGACGTCCGGCGGCAGACGCTGGAAACGCTGGACAACATCGAGGCCCTGATAGCCGCCGACAATTTCCGCGGTCACGGGCTGGGCGGATTTGCCGCGAAACTCGGCGATCTGGCCTTGGCCCGGGTGTACCTCAAGCGGCCCGAAGATTACGCCCAAGCGAGGACGATCTGCGAGTCGCGCTTGGGCGAATTGCCCACGATCTACGCCGTGGGCGATATTTGCCGGCCGGAATTGCTCGTGGAAATCGAAGGGATCGCGTTTTCGCGGCGGCAAGGGTAATTGAAAGGATGAAGGATGAGGGATGAATAAAGAATGATGAGTGCTGAATGATGAATGCTAAATAAAATTGATAAAACCGCTTGCGGTTTCGCGATGTTTGCCGCACGCAAAACCCCATTTCGCTCACATATAAACGGCAAAATAACCCCGGAGTAGGCTCCGGGGCTATTGAGAGTCAGAAAAAAATGTCGTGGTGTCAATGACAAATCAAGGCAAGCCCACGGGTTGCAACCCGTGGGCTTAACGACATTCATTACCTGAGACTCAATAAACGATGAATATGACATTAATTTAAATGGCATCCAATAAATGGAAAAAAACTACTGAAAACCGAGAACGATAAACTGATAACCTTTTATGGGGAACACGAATTTCGCGGTAACGGCGGGGCTGTTTGAGGGCGGATTGGCCGTGCTGGCGGTGAGTATAGGCTGGGCGCTGGGCCGGCCGCCCATGGAGAGTTTCCATTTCAGCGCCATCGATCTGGGCTGGGGTATAATTGCCACATTGCCGCTATTGGCCGTTTTATGGATCTCTGCAAAAGTCCGTTGGCGGCCCATTGCCAGAATCATGCAAGTGCTGGACGAGACGTTCATCCCCTTGTTTCGCCAATGCCGAATTCTGGAACTGGCCGTTATTGCGCTCTTGGCCGGGCTGGGCGAGGAGATGCTTTTTCGCGGCATCGTTCAGAGTTGGGCGGCAGACAAAGTGGGCGGGCCGTATGGCGCGGGAATCGGCCTGGCCGTGGCGGCGGCGATCTTCGGCCTGGTGCACTATGTCACGCCCACCTATGCCTTGTTGGCCGCAGGCATAGGGCTTTATCTCGGGGCGATCTGGCTGGCCACGGGCAATCTGCTTGTGCCGATTACCAGCCACGCCCTGTATGACTTTCTCGCCTTTGTGTATTTGGTGCAAATACGCAAATCCAAGACGATGCCTCAAGGCGGCGAAGATCAGCCTGAAAATCGAGTGGAATAAACATTCTAATCGGTTTAAGGCGATCTTACCGGCATTGCGCATGGGGCTGTTTATGCGTTTCAGGAAAGATTTAATCAACTAGTGCATGGCAGGAGACGAAATATAACAACAGAATATCCGCGATAAAGCGGAAATATTCGCGATTTTAAACATTCGGGGCGCTGTAAACTTTCGCATACATGATTATCCCGAGCAGTTTATGAAAGATTATGCCGGCAATCAGTTTTTAGTCCTGGTCATCGAAGAAAAACAAGAGATTTTACAGCAAGTCACTTCGGCATTGGCCGCGGGCAATTACTCGAGTTGCTGTTCGACGACCGCGGAAGGCGCACTGGCCGCCGCGGAGGAAACACGGCCCGATTTGATCATCTCCGCCACAAGTTTGAACGGCGAGAGCGGGCTGGAGCTTTGCGAGCGAATCAAGCAACGCCAAGGCCTGGAAACCGTGCCGGTGATGTACCTCTGCGGCGGGCAAATTCCCGATATAATCCGCCGTCACGATCAGATGGGCGGAAGCTATTATCTGCGCAAACCGTTCGACCCGGGCGTGCTCTTGGAACTGGCGGATAAAGCCCTGCAAACGCCTGTCTTGGCCGGCAATTAGCGGTTGAAAAAAGTGGGCAGCGGACAGTCACCCAGAGGGTATGCGGAGCGAAACCGCAAGCGGTTTCTTTGGTTTATTCATAGATCATTAATTTTACTCATTCTCTTTTAAAAACCGGGCAATAAATTGCCCGGCCCTCATCCCTCATCCTTCATCCCTCATCCTTTTCCTCATTCTTCCGCGACAAGTCCTTCGCGCAAGGCCAGGCGGGCAAGATCGACGGTTTTGTGGACGCCCAGTTTTCGCATCAAGCGTGTTTTGTGATTGTCCACGGTATTAATGGATATTCCCATCTGCTGGGAACATTTCTTTAAGGTTAGCCCTTGCGCCAGCAGGGCGAGTAGTTCGGTTTCGCGCGGGGTGAGTTTTTGGATAGGGTTGCCCGTGTGCGCCGGATGATAACGCAGACCGCGCCGGGTTCGATAAAGGTATTGATCCACCTCGGGACAGAAAGAGCGGCTGCCTTCGGCCAAGCGCTGGGCGGCCTGGGCAATTTGGTCGAAGGTGGCGTGTTTGGTCCAGTATCCCTGGATACCCAAGGCCAAAGCCCGCCGAATATTTCTGGTACGCACGGTTTCGTCGAGGATCAATAGACTAGTTTTCGGGTACTGCTGGCAAAGGGTTTGGACGGTGGACCAAAATTGGCCGTGTTTTGCCGCCAATCCGAGGATGACCACATCGGGTTTGTGTTTTTCGATCGCACTTAGGGCATCATTATATACGACTCCCATCGCCGCGGTTTCTTCATAAGTGCGAAACATCAGCATTAGACCTTCGCGCAAGAGGGCGTGCTCATCGGCGATCAATAAAGACAGGGTTGATTTGGGGGTGAAATCGGCCTGCATATACGGTAAATGTAGGCGTTGGGTGTGACAACTAGGTGTCACTGCACTACGAATTTGCTGGTGTTTTTTCACCACCCCCATTATTATGGGTAGTCCCAAATTATGCCGTTGACTATCGGTTTTTATTGGTAAAAATTGTTTAAGGAGGCAATGAGCGTAAGATATTATAAAAATTGGAGTTAGGTTCATATTAGCGATGAGGGTGGAGAATGATCGCCTTGTTTTGAAAGGGGATTTTTTATGAGCAGTTGCACTTTGGAGCAATTATCGGCCAAGAGGTGTTCGGCCTGTGAAGGCGATATTGCGAAACTCACAGTCGGGCAGGTCGGGGAGTTTATTCAGGCCCTGGATGGGTGGCAGATTACGGGCGACGGCCTGCGCATACGCAAGGCTTGGCAGGTGAAAAATTTCATGGCCGGCATGGATTTTTTCAATCGCGTGGCCCAACTGGCCGAGGAAGAAGGGCACCATCCTGACCTGCACTTGGACGACTATCGTCACGCCTGGATCGAAATTTGGACGCACGCGATAGGTGGCCTGTCGGAAAACGATTTTATCTTGGCCGCCAAAATCGACCGTTTGCCCGTCGAGTTGAAAAAGTAGATTGCATAAAGCCGCGAAATATGATAGCAATGTCTTTCGTTGGATCGGGCTGTGATTTCGATTCCAACTCTAGATACTCAGAACCTATCCCAACATAAGCGTCATTCTGAGCGCAGCGAAGAATCTGGGTGGAGAAAGATGGGAAATATTAACAAAACAGCACATCCAGCAAGATCCTTCGCTTCGCTCAGGATGACTTTTGGGATAGATTTTTTTTAATGACTATAAGGGAGAATATTTCATGTCTGGCTCCATGTCGTTGAATCTGGAGGATTACATTCGCAGCATCGCGGATTTTCCCAAGCCGGGCATAGTGTTTCGCGACATTACGCCGTTGTTGGGCAATGCGGCGGCGTTTCATCGGGCGGTGATGGAATTGGCCAATCCGTTCCGCATGAAGAAGATCGACGTGGTGGCTGCTGCCGAGGCCCGGGGTTTCATGTTTGCCGCGCCGGTGGCCTTGGAACTGAATGCCGCGCTGGTGCCCATCCGCAAGCCGAAAAAACTACCCTCAAAAACGCTTTCTCACACGTACGATCTGGAGTACGGAAGCGATACCCTGGAAATCCATGCCGATGCCATCAAACCAGGCGCAAAGGTGCTGGTGATTGACGACCTGTTGGCCACCGGCGGCACGGTCGAGGCCTGCTGCCGACTGGTGGAAAAGGCGGGGGGAACGGTCGTAGGCTGCGCGTTTCTTATTGAACTGACTGATTTGAAAGGGGCGGAGAAGATTGCCAAGTATCAGTCGGTCAGTTTGATCCGGTATCCGTAAGTAGGGATTGGGGAGTAGGGATTGGGAGTAGGAATTGGTTTTCGAAAGACGGGCAGGCCTTGCCTATTTTGCCTAATCGATACCATCAGACCTGAATGCGGTATTATTCGGATTAACCGTTAAATCTTTACAATTGATAAGCCTCTGAATGCACGATTGAGAACAAAGAAGGACAGAAGAAATCGGACAGCCCTCACCCCCAATCCCTCTCCCAAAGGTAGAGGGGAGTTGTAGATGCTCACTCGCAAAAAAGGGAAATGTTCAGATGCCGCGACGAATTTTATTTGTTCTATTTGCGATGGCCTTATTTTCACTGTCCCCATCGGCTGATCTTTGCGGGGCTGAGCTGTATGGCTGGGTCTGCGGGCGGTACCACGGGCCGGCGCCGTATTATATATGTAATCCCAAGTCGGTCGAAAATAATGATACCGGGCCGGGCGGGATTTGCGCCGGAGCAGTTTTTTTTAATCCGTCATTATCGGGCGGGGCATGTCCGAGCGCTTATCCCTACGGATATTTTGGGACTCAATCTCGCCCATATTCGGTGACGCACCAGAACTATTACAACGATTTCATCCAGTGGAGTTTTAGGCGGGGATATTAAAAAGGGTTCAGGGTTCAGGGTTCAGAATTGGCATTCAGGATTCAGGATTTAGAGTCTATCCTAAAAGTCATCCTGAGCGTAGCGAAGGATCTTGGTTGCAGCCTCATATTATCCATTTTTGCCATTTGTCCCATCTGGATTCTTCGCTTCGCTCAGAATGACGAATATTGATTTGGGATAAGCACTTAAGACCTGAACCCTGACCACTGAATCCTGAACCCTGACCACTGAATCCTGACCACTGACCACTGACCACTGAACCCTTTACCGTCCGAAGCCCACGAAGAAGCTGAACATCTCGAAGCGATCGCCGGGATTCCAGGAGACGGGGAAGGCGAAGTCGAAGGCCAGAGGCGCCGGTCCCATGGCTGGGACCATGATCCGCAGGCCGAAGCCCGGGGCCACGCGATATTTGTTGGACCAATCTTTGATGGTGGGCTCGACGGTGCCGGTGTCGCAGAAGACCACGGCGCGGAGCATGTCGTCGGCGGTGATGGGGAACATGTACTCGGCCGAGGCGAGCAATTCGAAGTCGCCGCCGACAACCGCGCCATCGGGCGTATTCAGTCCGAAAGCCAGCGGTGACGCGTCGCGGAAGGCGAAACCGCGAATCGTGGAAAAGCCGCCGGCAAAGTAACGATCGTAGGCGGGCGTGCCGTCGCCGGTGTAGGCCGCGGTTCCGCTGAAGCTGAGCACGTGTCGGCCGGATCCGTCGGGGCGTTCATGCATGGTGAAGTGCTTGCGGAGATCGATTTCGGCGCGGGTATATTGCCAGGTTCCGATGACTTGCTCGACGGATGCCTGGATCAAGTGTCCTTCAGTGGCGATAAAGGGATTATCGCGGGTGTTGTGGGCCATTGAGATCTGGAACCCGTGCAGGGCGTTGTCGCCTTCCATTTCGGCGAGATCGGGAATCGTGGGATCGATGACCTGGCTGATGCCCACCCGGGCGCCGCGATAGGCGATGCTGCCGGCCAGATCGGGGCTGAATTGGTATCCCAAGGCGACGCGGCCGCCGATGCGGGTTTCGAACCATTCGGTGTAGGCGCGGCTGAAGTAATAGCCGCTTAAGCCCATGCTTATGGACGAGTCGAAAAGATAAGGTTCCTCGAAGCTGATGGCGTAGCGTTGGACCAGTGTGCCGGGATAGGCTTCGATAACCAGGTGTTCGCCTTGCCCGCGCCAGGCGGTGAAATTTTTGATGTCGTCCCAACTTCGGGGAAAATTGAAAAGGTCGAAGTTTTGCTCGTCGATTTTAATCGTGCCGGTCAGGCCGGCGTCCGAGGTAACGCCCACGCCGAACATGAATCGGCCGGTTTGGGTTTCTTCGGCCGTTACATTCATGGGCAGCAGTCGAGTAGGATCGTTGGGATCGAGCGTTAGGGGGTTAAACGGCGAGCCCGGGGTAAGGACTGGATCGACTATCCTGTCCGGCGGGGGCATGGCACCGGCGGCATTGTATGGGCATGGGACGGGCTGCTGTGCGGCGGGTGGCACTGGCTGAGCCAGTGGCACGCCTGTCCCATATACAGTGCCGGGCGGGATGGATTCGGGTTGGGCAGCCGGATATGGGTTGTTATTTGGTTGAGTATATTGGTTATACTGTGGGACAGTTTGGGGCGGATAAGACTGACCGGCGGGCGAGGTCGATCCCTGTTGGGGATATGACTGCTGCGGATACGACTGCTGCGGATACGACTGTTGTGGATACGACTGTTGCGGATACGACTGTTGCGGATACGATTGTTGTGGATAAGTCTGTTGAGCATATCCCGGTTGGGTATATTGCGGTTGAGTGTATTGCGGTTGGGTGTATTGCGGTTGGGAAGCTGCAGATCCGCCTTGATAAGCATATGGCTGGCTGGGCTGGGTGGATGGATATTGGGTTGGCGGCGAGTCGTTATCGGGCGTGGCCGCGGAAGCGGAGGTTGCCGCGGTGGGCTGGGTGCCGCCCCACATCGGACGCTGAAAGACCTGTGGCGTCGAACGTCCGGAATCGGGTGTGTATTGACCGCGGACGATCAATTCACCTTGCTGATTTGTTTGTTGAACGGGCATCGGCCGGGGCGGATTTTGGGATTCGGGCGGGGGAGCCTGATTATTTTGCCGCGGATCGGCGGTGCGGGGCGCTTCCACCGGCAATTGCCGCCAGGCCTCGGGATTGGCCGCGGTGGCGTCGAGCACCAGGGTCAGTTCGCGATAGCGTGTGGGTGGCACTGGCTGAGCCAGTGGCACGCGCGTGGGTGGCACTGGCTGAGCCAGTGGCACGCCCGGGTTCTGCTGCGGGGCCTGCCAGGAGCCGGCGTTTATATCCGGGCTCTGGCTGCGGACCTTGCCCGGGGATTTTGGCTTGCGAGCGAGTTCCGTGGAGTTGTCTTCTTCGTCGGTTTCTTTATCAGGCGGGCTGTAAACGATCTTGGGCGCGGATCCGTGGGCCGGATTGTTTTCAAAGAGTTGCGATGCCCGGATACGGCGCTCGCTTGCGCGGAGTTCGCGGATATCGACGATGTCGCCGGGATGAATCGACAAACGATTTATCACGGTGGTGATTTTGGTATGGGGGTATTCGCCCTTGATGGCGACGTCGATTTTACCCACCCGGTAAGGGTCGCCTTCCTTGATTTTGTAGACCAGATCGAGTGTGCCGGGTTGATCGAGGAAGCGGGGGTCGGCCTTGACGTCGGCGAATACATAGCCCACGCCCCCGTATTTATCCTGAATGCCCATTACGTCGGCGTTCATTTTATCCTGGTTGAAATAATCGCCGCCTTTAAGTTTCAGATCGGCAAGCAAGATCTCGCTGGTGTATTTGCTGTTTCCGGATACGGAGACTGTTCCGATTTTGTAGCGCGGTCCTTCGTCAATGATGAATCTGACGACCATCCACTGCACGGTTTCGAACTGGTCGATGGTGCGCATGGCCCGGGAGGCCATAAGATCAGGCGCGCCGTCTTCGCCGGGGTCGTACTCGCGGACCTCGCGGCCGATGCGTGCCCGGAAAAAACCCAGTCCGCGGTAATAGGCGGTGAGCCGTTCCACGTCCTCGTCGAGTTCCTTGCGGTCGAGTTCGCCTTTGAAAAGATATAATATGGGAGATTGACTTTTGATCTGCGTGCGCAGCCGGGCGTCGGAGGCGATGGTGTTTCCCACGAAAGTGACTATCTGCACCTTTTTTTTCACGCCTTCGTTGACCAGGAAAATCGCGCGGTGGTCCTGGGGTTTGTCGCCTTCCAGCAGTGTGACGCGGGCCTTGTCGTATCCGTTGCTGTGGTAGTATTCCTCGATTTTGCGCCGGGCCTCTTCGACGGCGAAAGGATCCAACGGGTCGCCGGCCTTGAGCGAGGCCTCTTTTTCCAGCCTTTTTTTCGAGACCTTGTTGTTGCCCACGAATTTCACGTCCAGCAGAATGGGGCGCTCCAGGACCTCGAAAATTACGATTCGGCCCTTTGGCGTGAACTGAAAATATGTCTTTATGTTGACGAACATTTTCGAGCTGTCCAAGCGGCGGACGTCTTCGGCCACCAGTTCCTGGTCGAAGGGCCGGCCCTCGCGGGTGCGGATAAAGGGCTTGATCTTTTCCAGAGGCAAGGTGTTGCCCACGATGCGGACCTCGGACACCAGTTCCTTTCCTGCGTAGGGCGATTGCGCGGCGGCGGGCGAATAAGTACCAGGGACTGCCGGTTGCGAAACGGCCGGTCCGGGCGGAATTTGCTCCATCGCGGGCCTGTTTGCCGGGGCCAATATGACTGAACCTGTTGCGGGCTCCGATACAACCGGCGCGGATTGCGGTGCATTTAAAGCCGGTCCGGCGTTGGGGTCCGGCGGGTATTGAGCCAGGGCCGTCGTAAGCTGGCAAAATGCAAGTGCCAAGAACGTCAATAGTGCCTTGTATATGGGCATTATTGATCTGTCGGCATGTGGTTCCACTGGCAGCTCGGCCATCCTTGGCCCTTTCAGCTTTAGTCGGCAAATCTTCAAATGGCGAGACAAGAGTTACTACGGAAGAGTCCCGCTAGGCCCCTGCTACGCACCGTGTCATTACAGAGTTCTACCGGGTCGCGTAGAAATACCTAAACAGCCGTATTCGGGCAAGGGGAATATTGCAATAATTAGGTAAGAAAGCAGCGGGAATTGGCAGTTTGAGACAATTGGGAAATAGGGGTTGGGAGGCATTGAACAGGCAACTGGGGATTACCGATCCAGAGCTTCCGCGGATCAATCGGCAGATCGATCGCATGTCCGAAAAGATTCAGGAAGTAATGGAATAGATTTATCGATAAAAGCCAGATTTATCCCTTTTATCGCGAAACCGCAAGTGGTTTTGCACGGTGCGAAACCGCGAGCAGTTTTTGTGAAGGGTATTAGTCCTATCATTCTTCTCTATACCATCACTTCTCATCTTTTATCCGTTAATTTCAACCCGAAAACTCTAAACTCTTTTTCCCCGGTTGCAAAACCTTCTCACGTAGGGGAAAAAATCGTCCGATGTTAAACTGTGACGGTCAAGGATGATAGGTGGGCTGCGTAGTGTGGATGGTGCACGGCGAATCGGTTGATTGTTCGGACTGTAACGATTATGCCAAATGCTCCGATTTCGTCCCGCTAGTTGCTCGCTCCCAGACCATGCTCCGCATGGCGCCCGGTCGCGGCTAAACAAAAAACTGAAAACTTAATTCTTACAACTGATAACTTTAAAAGACTATGCCCGTGGCCCATTCTGCTGCACATCATTTGAAACTTTATACCGAGCGTTCACCCAAAGTCGAGCGGCCGCCGATCGAAGCCATTGGCAGCCTGCATGGGATATTGCGTGCTTTTCAAGACATGACCGGGTGGTCGCTGCGTTACGTGACAGGGGCCGAGCCGAAAGCCGGCGCTGAGCCGAAGCCTGCTGGCGAGCGGACCTGGACGATTGCAATCACGCCCGGCGAAGGATCTCCGCCGGGCCATCTGCGGTTGGAGCCGCTGGATTCGGCGTTGAACACCGGCACGGCGCGCAAGGCGATGGAATTTGAAACTGCCCGGGCGCTGGCATCGGCCATAGCCGGCATGCTCGACGAACTGCAGAAGACGCGGCACGTGCTGTGGCAGCGAGAAGCCGAATTGGCGGCCGGCGTGCCTTTGGTTCCGCAAAGCGACGAGGAGTCGCATCTGGCCGAGAAATTGCAGACCACGTTGCGAGGGGCGGCCGAGGCGGTGGACTGCCAGGCGGCCGCCTTGTACTTGATCGACGAAGGCACGACGGAGCTCAAGATGCGATCGTGCTGGGGCCTGCCGTTCGATCGTCTAATGGCGCCCGCCCGGGCGATGAAAGGCGAGTTGGCCGATCTCGAGGCGCTTTTGGGTCATGCGGTGGTGATGGAAAACACGGCCATGATGCCGGGCTGGAAGTCGCCGGAGGATTTTGCATCGGCCGTGTGCGTGCCGGTGGCGTCAAGCACGATGCTCTTGGGCACGCTCTGGGTCTTTGGGACCGAAGTCCGCGATTTTACCGATCAGCAAATACATATTATCGAGATTGTGGCGGGTAAGCTGGCCTCGGACTTGGAACGCGAAATGCTCCTGCGCGAAGGCGTGGACGGGGCAGTGATGAAAAAACAATGGATCACGGCCGAACGATTGCAGCGAAATCAGTTGCCCACCATCTCGCCCATGTTGGACGGCTGGGACATATCGGCTTGGGCCTCGCAAGGACAGGAACTGGGCGGGGCATTTTACGATTGGTTCTGTTTGCCCGACGGGTTTCTGGGCATTACTCTGGGCGATGCCATGGACCGGGGGCTCGAGGCGGCGATGACGGCCTGCGCCGTTAAGGCCGCGGTCCGGGCGCACGGCCTGTACCATCGCCAGGCCGAAAAAACGCTTCAACAAGTCAATCTGACGCTGTGGACCGGATCGGCCGGCGATCAATACGCGGACATGTTTTATGGATTGATCGAAACCGCCAGCGGCCGGGTGAATTATGCCATGGCCGGCAAGCCGTCGGTCGTTCTGCTGCGGCAAGACGAGTGGAAATCGCTGAGCCATATCTCGCCGCCGCTGGGGGAAAGTCCGGAGACCGATTACGAGCCGTTCGGGTATGAGCTAAAACCCGCCGAGGCCTTGGTAATATTCAACGAAGGTTTTCGCATTGCGGCCGATAAGCACGGGCGAATGCTGGAGGAATCGGGGCTGGGGGAATTGTTGTCGGCAAACATTCATCTCTCGGCCGATCAGATGACCTCGATGGCCCGCGAATGCCTGCGATTGCACGCCGCCAATCCGGATCAGGACGACGTGGCGATCGTGGTCATCAAGCGGGCCGTATCTTGACGCCCGCCATGGGCGGGGTAAAATAAACGTGCCTTGAATTTCGCGGGAATGGCGGAATTGGCAGACGCGCTAGGTTGAGGGCCTAGTTCTAGCAATAGAGTGCAGGTTCAAGTCCTGTTTCCCGCATCTTCTTTGAAATAAAGCACTTATGACGATTGTTGTAAGTGCTTTTTTCATGCCCTGAAAAACCTAATCCCCTCACATTCCCCTCAGAAAGACGCGAAATCCTATAAAATGACACCGATGTATGGTTGTCATTTTTTTGAAGTGCAGATTAGGGGTTGGATATATGCGCGTTGCACGGTGCGGCAAAGGTCGAACAGTTCTTGAGTGATCTCAGCCAGTTTTTCCAGGTCGGCGTCATGGACGACGGCGGTTTCGAGACGTTCTGCGGCGGCCTTGATGTGCGGCAGGTCTTTTTCCGCAGCGGTGATTTTCAATCGGCCTGCCAACGAGGCCAAATCAGACCCTTGATGTTTATCCAAAGCATAGGCCAAACTTTCTATAGTTTGCCCGATACTCACGGCTGTCTCATAGGAAATATGACTCAATTGATTTGATTCTTGTTTATGCAAATCAGAAAAATGTGCGATGAATTCTTCGACCAACAAAGGATCAAACTGGGTTCCGGCACAGCGTCGGAGTTCAGCAAAGGCTTCTTCTCTTGAGTGGGCTTTGCGATATATGCGGTCGGAAATCATGGTATCGTAGGCGTCGGCGATAGTCAGGATGCGCGTGCTTAAGGGGCAGTCTTTCCCCTTGATTAGATCGGGACGGGAAGGATTGCCGTCATACCAGGTGTGGTGATGCATCACCATCTCGGCCAATTCCTCGTTTGCAAAAGCAAAGCGGATGATTTCCACGCCGATCCGCTCGTGGGCGTTTATAACTTTCCATTCATCCGTGTTGAGAGGGCCGGGTTTCAACAGGATCGCGTCTGGAACGCCGATCTTGCCGATGTCATGAAGCAGGGCCGCGGTTTCCAGTAAGTAGACATCGGTGGCGGGCATCTTACCCGATGCCATAAGAACGCATATATCGGCCACCCGGATGCTGTGCTCAGCCGTGCTGGGATCGCGATAAGTAAGTGTGGAAAGCAAAGCGCTTACGGCGTGGAAGGGGATTGCCGCAGCGGCATTGACTGTCTCCGGCAAGGGGGAGGTATGGGTTATTGATGATTGGTCAATTGCTTTGTATTGATCGGCTTGATCCCATCGCACGGTCTGATTACGCCCGTTGTACTTGGCAAGATATAGCGATTTATCCGCTTGTTGCAGCAAATCTTGAGGCTCGGTCGCACCCAGCGTGGAGGACGAGATTCCCAAGCTTACCGCTATCTGTACTCCCTTGAACTCCGCGGCCATTATTGTTTTGCGGAACCGTTCGGCCGCCACAAATGCGCTATCTATGTCTATATGCGGCAATGCGATACAAAACTCTTCGCCGCCGTACCTGCAGATCAAATCGCATTCGCGCATTGTTTTTTGCAGTGTGGCGGCAACGCCTCTAAGCACGTCGTCTCCTATGGAATGGCCCCATTTGTCGTTTACATTCTTAAAATGATCGATGTCGATCATGATGCAACTAACGGGATGGCCGTATCGTTGGTTTGTCTTCCAATGTATTTCGAACTGTTCGAAGAAGGAACGGCGGTTCAAACATCCTGTGAGCGGGTCAATTGTGGCCAGGATTCGCAATTCTTCATTTTGCTTGCGAATTTCTTCCCGTGAGTGTTCGAGTTGAACCAGGGTGTTGTTCAATGCGTCCCGTTCTCGTTCCAAAGGCGTCACATCTTCAAGACATACCACCAGCCCTAATATGGAATTTGCAGGACTCCGCACCGGTGCGGCGTTGACGACGAAAGTACGATAGTCGCCTTCATGAGTTTGCAGGCGGAGAATAGCGCCGGTTTGCGGATTTCCTTCGCGGAGGGCGGCACTCCAGGGGAATTCATTGTCGGACGAAGATCGTCCTTCCCATGGCAACGAAGAAACCGGTTGTCCTTGAAGCTTAAGGGAAGAAACGCCCAGAATATCCTCAAGAGCGCTGTTGGCCAGCATGATCCGCTCTTTTTGGTCGAGGACCAGCAAACCTTCGGTAAGGACGTTTAACGCCGAGCGCACGCGGCTAGGCACAGCCTGCGACGGATCCAGACATTTTAATATGCGGCTTAAAAAAAGCAAATTCAACAAGAAGCATGACACCGTAACGAAGGTTATAGAACGGCAAGTAGGCGATAGCAATGTGCCGACAATTCCCGGTTTCTTCAAAGCGACAAAACGAACTTCCAGATGGCCCCAATTATGACGTATGCCGATGAATGGAATTTTGATCTGATCATCGGTAGAGTCGACCGAGGAGGGAAGATTCCAGCCATGGCCATGATCGCCCGCTTCCACCCATAATTTGCCGTCCTTTCGCCGGATACCGGCCGACAGGATGTCGCTGCGGCTGGCCAAGTACAGTTGCAGCAACTGCACCGCGCCATCGTGGTTGCCTTGGGAAACCAGCATGGCGGCCTGCAATCCAATTGTTTTACACAGAGCCATTCGGTCGTTGACAGCAATCTGGGAGCGATCGGGAATCAGTCCCAATGTCATGGCCGTCAAGATCACACACGCGGTGACGCATGCAAGACCAAAGGCAACCCGTGTTTTCGCGCCGGGCAATTTCATCGCTAATTTCTTTGATGCGATATTTTAGTTGTTTCATCAACATGCAATTTCCCCTTTGTCAAATTGTTAATCTCGTCGAATTACACGCCCCTCAAAATGCCTGTTTGAACATGTGGTGTTTGGGGAAAGACGGCCGGTTATTTCAGGGACGACAATCAAATTTAGCTTATTGCTATCCCTGGCAATGGAGTATTAAATTTAATTAAACCTTAAAAGATGCGCGGCGATTCAAAGCGTTTAACCGTTGCAATTCTCGCCACCGGTAAAATGAAAATATCTTCTACGATCAATAGCCGCTGCGGGGGCGGGACTCAAACGATAAAGCAAATTTCATGCGATCCAGAGAGTTAGGTGTGCCTGGAAATGTCCATGCGCAGACATTAATTATGCAAAACCAGGGGAGAAGAGGTCTTCCATGTGGCGGGTCTGCAAAAATTCAATCATTTCCCTGTAGCGTGGATTATAGCAGTTATGCTGATTGTATCGGTCATTACTCCTGCCAATTATCACATGACAGAATGTAGCCGAGTGGTTCTTCCGCAAAGAAGGGATCCATTTTATGGATTCCAGGCATTACGCATGCGGCGGATTTTATCGCGACACCAGCGCTGAAATCGATTGAACAGGAAATCGCCTATGGATTGTCCCTGGGGCGTAAAACTCACTTGTGCGCGCTGGCCGGCGGCTAATAAAACACTTTGATCCAAAGACAGTTTCACCTCTCCTACAAATTGTGGAGAGAGCAATTCATAAGACTCCGGATTGGATTCCTCTTTTTTGTCCGGCGATTCTTTTGTTTTGGTTCGCACTGGAAGCGGCCCGCCCCTGGCGGCTGCAAGCGCCGGGTGAAGCGGTTCCAAAGATGCGCGGGGTTCGATTTGTGATAATGTGTTCTGGATAACTTGTTCCCCCGCGCGTATCGTAACTGTTTTTCCGACTTGGGTAAAAAAAGCGTCGGCATCGTCTTGGTCCACCGCCACGCGCACTTCCTTGCAATTGTCGTGTCCCAGCAACACAATTTCCGAACCTTCAGAAAGATACTTACCCAATAACAATTCCGGTTGACGGCTGACAATTGTGCCTGACGCGGGCGCCCGGACTACCAGCTTGGATGTCTGCTGGAGTTTTTCTGCTTGCCGTTTTTCCAATGCCTCTAATTTTTGCTGTTCCGCTTTCAGCGCGGCGATTTCCTCCTTGTGCTGCAAGGTGCGGATAGTGAGCCGGGAAATGTCGATTTCTCTTTGCAGGTCGGCCTTTTCACATTCCAATTCATCGTTGGTCAACACGGCGATTACCTGGCCCGGGCTAACGGCTTGTCCCGATTTGACTTCGATTTTACGGACAAATCCAGGACTATAATTTCTGATCACTAAAAGCGGTTTGTATTCCACTATTGCCGGCGCGGTGATGCGGAAAGGAGTGGAACAGCATAGCAACACCACGCATAGCAGCAAAAAAACGGCGCCGCCGACAAGTACGGTGCGCGTGGGCGAAGCTTTCTCTCTGGGACTAGGGCTGCGATATTGTTTCGTGAAACGCCAAAACGCCAAGGCAGTCATAAGCGTAATAATGAACCAGATCATGTGTGATTCTTCAAATGGCAAAATGGATAATGTCACAATAATGAGCGATAAATATACTATGCAACGCCAGATTGCCGCGATCAAACCGTAACAGGCGATGATTTGGCGTTGCCGCGGAGTGTCTCCGGGGAATACCACAGGACCGCCTGCCAGAATTTTGCGGCGCACACTGCACCAAAATTGCTGGCCGAAACCATATAAATTAGGTATCTCCAGCAGATCCATGAGAACGTAGTAACCGTCGAATCGCATTAATGGATTACCGTTGAACAGCAGGCTGCTTACTAAGGCGATGACTACTATATAAACACACCCATAATGAATGCATCCCGGGCCGGAATAACGCCAAATCAAAACAGCCAGCGCAGCCACGAATATCTCGACATAAAGGCCGGCCAAAGCCGTATACATGCGTTGCCGTTTAGAGCGAAAAGCCCAGGAGGAAGTGACATCTACGTAAGGGACCGGCATACCCCAGAGGATCATGATCCCCATTTCAGAGACAATGCCGCCATATTTTTTACAAACCAGACCGTGGGCGGCTTCGTGCAAGATTTTCAACAATATCCAGGCAATCATTATGGTCAACCAGTTGTGAGGGACGACAACGGTCTGCAGTTCTTTTGTAAAAGAACTCCAACTGGAGATTATTTGCCCGATAGCGGCCAGACACGCGCAGAGCCATACCCCGAACGTTGCCGATTCGAACAACCATGCACACCACGGTAAAGCCGCTGTGAAAAAGCGATCGGGATGTAGCAAGGGGATGCGAATCGCCAAGGGATTAAAGTCATGGCGGGGAGAGGGAGTAGATTCGTTTTTTTCGTATTCCAGGCTCAGCATGCCCGAGGGATAAGCCAATTTGGCATCCAACAACCAATGGACGATTTGCATGGCTTCCTGTTCCGAGAAGGCATCTTTTCCCAAGGTGTTCGCCGACCGGTTAAGCACGGCGTCCAGCGACGTCTTGCCGTCGAGCATGGAAATGAAGCTGCCTTCGGTTATGCCCAACCGATAGAACTGGATTTTTTGAGGATCTTCCAGAACATAGCACGGCTTGCCGTGGTAATATTGCACTGAAACGTGCAAATCTTTACGCAAGTTGATGTAAAGTTGCCTGGGATCGCGGGTGCTGGCATCTCCGGTGCGGTTCATGTTAGCATCCGAAATATGAAAAAACGTTTTCCCAAAGCTTGTGGAATAAATTCCAATACAATATGTGCCTTGCACCGTAGATCGTAGCTCTGCCGTTCATGCCGGGATGAAACAATTCATTGGGATTATCGACCAGTATTTCGCCGACGAATACATAGTCCGTATCCCATTCTTCCGCGCGGGGATGGATGCGAATAAGCGTTCCGTCGAGGGGCTGGCCAGGGTATGCATCCAGTTTGACTGTGACTTTTTGGCCCGCCTTCGCTTCAGTGATATCGCGTTCGGGAATTGCCACTTCCACCACCATTTTGTCCAGAGGAGCGACTTCGAAAAGATTTTGTCCCAGCGTGACGGGCATTCCTTCGGCCCGTTTTTGATCGCCGCGCAGGACTATCCCGCGAACCGGACTCTTAATCTCCAATTTTTTGTTCCGCGACTGGAGCAATTCGAGCTTCAAATCCAGCCGTTCCTTTTCCAGCGCAGCCATCTGGGCAGCGCCCTGGTCCTGCTTGGCCAACTGGACATTTCGTTTGACTTCGGAACGTTTCAACTCGGCGGTTGTCTCTGAAATCGCCAAGCTGATTTCCCGGGCGTCCATCAGCGCCAATACCTGATCTTGTTTGACCACTTCGCCGGGTTCCGCCAGGCTTTTTTCCAATATGCCTTCAAACGGGGCCGCGATGAATCGGCGCACAATCGGTTGCAGCCTGCACTTGCAGCTTATTGTATAGCGGCAAGGGATCCACAATGCCAGAAAAACTATGCCCAGCAGGATCGGCAAGGCTGTGATCAATAACCTGCGCCGGCGCTCGGTCAAGCGCTGATACCAACGTCGCAATCGGCTTGACTCAGATCGCCGCAACAGTTCCAGGCAGGAGGCCACGCGCGGTTCGCTCGCGCGAATAAGTCCTATATTAAGCCGGTTTTCCGCAAAGTCCTTTGTTCCAAGGAAGAGCCAGGCCCCCACGGTTTTATCATTGGCGGTGCGTAAGGGGCTGCTGATCGCCGCTACGCCGTCAGCGTGGGTCGCGAGATTCTGGTGAGCCAATGTCGCGTGGTGGGAAGCGTCCCCGGCAAGAGGCCATACAGTTAATTCTTGGCGCAGCACGGCTTCCGCCAAAACGGCTTCGATGTCACGCACACTCTGGGAACGCCGGTCGACAGTCGCCATGCCGGAAATCGCCAACATACGGAAGCTCTCCGGATGTTTGCCGCAAACCCCCAAGGCAACCTGTTTGCAAGCTACGAGATTTTGGAAGTCGTTTACCAGATTAGCACAAGCTTGGGCGAGTCCATCGCTGTTTTCCGCGCGCTGCAATATATCCATTATGCCGGCAGCCGTGTGAGCCTCCCACTCTGTCAATCGGAATTTTTCCTCAGCCCGCCGAGCAGCCGTATCGTCAACCGCGGGAAGCCCCGTCAGGCAATCTTCCCAGGAATTTTGGGAAAAACAAACTGATGGACCGGTTGTGTTGCTCACAAGTAATCTCGATGTAAATATGTATTATACGACTTTATTTATCGCTATTTTCATTAGCGGCGGCGATGGGCGCGGTCTGCGGGGTGGGGATTATGGAAAGAAAACAGGCCATTCCGCTGCGATAGCGTTTTTGCGCGTTATCGATGATGACTTTCACCCGAACCGTGCCGCTTTCCGGATCGGTTACCTGGCTGACGGTTTCGATGGAGCCTTTGGCCGCCGCAGTGTCTCCGGGAAAATTTACAGCTACTTTCTGGCCCACGGAAAAACGATTCACTTCGGCCGCGGCAACGGGAAAAACGACTGTTAATCGATCGCATTGGACGAGAGTCAGCACGATAGGATCCGTGGCCGCAACTTGTTCGGAAACCTCCTTATGGAGTTTTGTGACAATACCGTCGATGGGGCTGATGATTTTTCGGTGCTCGATTTGCGTGCCGATCCGGGCGTATTCCAACTCCTTTATTTTCTGCTCTTCCTTGGCGGCAAGCAGTTCAGCCTCGGCAATTTCCAATTCGGTCTTTGCATGCGACACTTCCTCGGCGTGCGCGTGGCCGTCGGCCTGCAGATCCTGGAGCTTTTTGAAACGGTCTTTTTTGAGTTCCGCCGCGGCTTGTGCGGATTTTATTCGGCCCATAGATTCCTTGCTGACTTTAGCGATTTCCATGGCAGCTTCCAAAACGTCAGTATCCAAGGTTGCCAGAAGCTGTCCCACATGAACTGTATCGCCTTCTTTGACGAGCAACTTGGTGATTACACCTTGTTCCGCCGATGATACATTGATCGTCCTATATGGTTCGGTAAAACTGTCTACATTGTTGGCATGAAGCCCTTGCACGTTCATCGTCAAAACCATGACAATTACAAATTCCCACCTAATCAAATTGACTAGTTTATTTAGTGTTTTCATAATATCAGGTCCTTAACTGCACCCCGGGGAATAGTCACCCGGGGCAATAAATATGTTATTGGGATTGTTGATCACACTTCGTTAATATATCTCGCAACCAACGATCATGGAGAAATAAACTGTGCCGGGACCAATAGTGTTGCCGTTCCACGCGGCTTTGAACGCGGGCGATTTCTCGCGTTAAATTCAATGTAGCTTCGCACTTATCATCCGCCAGGCGGTTCATTAGTCGTTTCAGACCGGGCGCATATTTTTTTATCAATGGATCGTCGGCGGCCACATAGAACCTGCATGATCCCTGATCGCCTTGGCGGGCGGCGCGGCCGGAAAGTTGGCGGTCGATGCGCCGCGATTCGTGCCGTTCAACGCCGATGACGTGCAACCCTCCCAGATCGGCTACTCCCGGTTGCAGGCGAATATCGGTGCCCCGGCCGGCCATGTTCGTGGCAATGGTCACTGCTCCGGCTTCACCGGCGCGGGCCACAATCAGGGCTTCCGATAAATCTTGCTTTCCGTTAAGGAGCCGGAAATGGATTCCGCGCAACTCCAGTTTGGCGGCCAAATACTCGCTATTCTTGATCGTCCGAGTGCCGATCAGGACCGGTCGGCCGGTTTTCATGAGATCGGCGATTTCCTCAACTATTGCCGCGTATTTGTCATCGGCGCGAATAAAATATCGGGTTGGAAGAATTATGCGCCGGCAGGGCTTGTGTGGAGGAATGGCCACGATCTGCAACTGGTAAATATTCCAGAACTCCCGCTCGCTGCCTTGCGCGGTTCCAGTCATGCCGGACAGATGCGGGTAGAGTTGGAAATAGCGCTGCCGGGAAATTCGCGCCATCGAGTTGTTCTCGGGATTGACCGAAATCCCTTCCTTGGCTTCTATCGCCTGATGTAAGCCGTCTCGCCATTGCCTATCGGGATAAAAACGCCCGGTGTACTCATCGACCAAAAGCACCTTTCCAGATTGTACTACGTAATCCACATCTTTGTGCAAGAATTCTTTGGCGTGCAGGGCTTGCTCGATATACATGTCCCAAGGACGGCGGAGCCCGCTTTTCGGCATCGATTCTCCGGCTGTGAAGATTTTTTGTTTTCCTGAATCGGTAAAGGTAATGCGGCGATCAACGCGGTCAATGAGGTAATCTTCGCCGCAAATAAATTGTGATGCGGCGTCCCGAGCCGAGATATAGAGCTGGATCTCGATGTCGGCGCCGTAGATACTCTGGCTGAGCAACAAAGGCGAAGTAGCGGAGTCGATCAAGACACTGTCTATCTCATCCACGACGGCCACTGCAAGCTCTCTTTGCACGGTCAATGCCTTGGCTAACTCCCGGCCCTGCATTAGCGCCCTGAAACCAGAGCCCAAGGCCGCTTTCGGCTGAGTCCAAAGACGAAGCTGATCGCGCAGATAGTCGAATCCGAATTCTTGATCCGCTCCATAGGTCACATCGCAGGCATAAGCAGCTTGTTTCTCGGTAAGCGAGATGTCGTAACGGTTCAGACCGACGGATACATCCAACATCTTGTAGACCGGCGATAAAAGTTCGTAATCGCGCTGTGCCAGGTACTCGTTTGCCGTGACCACATGTACTCCGCGGCCGGCCAAGGCATAGACGAACGCAGG
>JBEKSO010000007.1:0-22766 GCA_049516935.1 Thermoguttaceae bacterium | reverse complement strand
GCGACGCCAAAATCGAAGACCTGCCGCCCGGCGCCGAGCGCCTCATCAGTTACGCCGTGGACCTGGACACCGAAGTCGCGCCTCTGAACAAAAACCGGCCGGAAGAATTGATCAGCGTCCGGCTCCTGAAGGGCACGATGATCGCCACTCGCAAGTACGTCCGCGAGCAAGAGTACACGGTCAAGAATTCCGGCAAGGCGGAGAAGAAAGTCTTGATCGAATATCCGCTGGACGCCTCGTGGAAACTGGTCAAGCCGGAAAAGCCGGCGGAAAAAACCCGCGATTTGTACCGCTTTGCCGTTACGGCCAAGCCGGGCGAGCCGGCCGTGCTGACCGTAGAGGAAGAACGCACCGACAGCCAGCACATCGCGCTAACTAACATGGACGATGGTTCGATCAAGTTCTACTTGAGCGCCAAGGTTGTAAGCGACAAGGTCAAAGACGCCTTGCGAGAAACCGTCAAGCGCAAGGCCGAATTGGGCCAGCTTGCCGCCGAGCGACAGCAACTCGAACAGCGCATCCGCGACATCGGCGAGGATCAGTCCCGCATCCGCCAGAACATGGCCCAACTCGACCGCAACAGCGACGTGTATAAAAATTACGTGAAGAAGTTCAGCGATCAGGAAGCGGAGATCGAAACCCTCCGCGGCAAAATCGCGACCCTGGTCAACGACGAATCCGGTAAACGCAAGTCGCTCGATGAGTACATGACGGGGCTGGATTTGCAGTAACCGTTCACAAATTGCATCGTAGCAGGCACACGCCGTATGCCTTTCGCGGATGTGTTATTTATATATGCATTCAGACAGACGCCACACTGCGTGTGCCTGCTACATTTATGCAGTATTTTGATTTGCCACGCAGCGGGCATCACTTCTTCCGCAGCGGTGCGACCCACAAGTAAAGGACGTGTTGATGAGCGTCCTCTTGGCAAAATAATCTGAGAATTTTGTCGGGCTGGATCGAGCCCAGGTCGAAATCGTGCGATACGATCCGTGCGCCGGGCTTGAGTTTCTCCAACTGCGGGATCAGTTTTAGATTCATGCCCGGAAGCAGGTAGAGCGTGACCACGTCTGCCTTGTTCAACTCGAGGTCAAAGATATCCTCTTGTTGGATTGTCACCAGGTGTTCCACCTGGTTTTTCCTGACATTATCAAGCGATTCCTGTACGCGCTCTGGATCGATGTCAAAACCTACCGCCCGGCAACCGTACTTTTTGGCCGCGGCGACTACGATCCGGCCGTCGCCGCAGCCTAAATCGTAAACAAGATCGTCTTTGCCGACTTGGGCCAATTCCAGCATTTTGTCTACTATATCATCCGGCGTTGTAATAAACGGGGCATCAACTACCGGCTGGGGAAGCGGCGAAGAATCGGTTTTCCGCTCGGCTGCACGCTGGTAAAGAAAAAACCGCATGCCCGCGGCAAATACGATTATGACGCACCCGACAGTCAGAAATCGCAGATGAAATGCGGACGGCACAGACTTAGACATTCGATACCCTCCAGGATATATAGTCTAAATCTTCCACTCCGGCTGTCAATACTTAGAGCCACTAACAAAAATGAAGTTGAAAGTTAAATTGTGTGCCACTGCTTGCTTGCAAGCAGTGATTTTAAGGCCATTTCGACGGCACTGCTTGCAAGCAGGGCACCGACCGAAGGTTGGTCGTGGCACACGTTTGTTAGAAGCTCTTAGAGTATAGAACCGTCCTTATGTTCATGCCGGATTGCGGTGTTAAAAGCATTTCATTCCGTTCTCGGACTCGAAGGTGAAGAATCCATCCACCACTGCGGACCTGATGGTCACCTATTGCCCGTTGCCGGTTCTTCATCCGCTGCCGCCTTGCCCTGATTTGCCACGCCGCGGGTGTATTCGCGGAATTGTTCGGCCCAATCGGGCGGCGGGGCGAAACGGCCGGAATCGCGGAGGTCTTGGAGTTGGTCGGGTTTCGTGCCGCCGTGCTTTAAATAAGTAGTGCCGGGGCGCAGACCAAAGCTTTTCAGGGCGTCGTCGAGTTGTTTTTTGGCCGCCTCGCCGCGCGGGCCTTTTTCGTCGGCCGACTGGCGGAGTTGCTCCCAGCGGTCGATGAAACGCCGGGCTTGCTCGCGGGTCCAGCCCAGACGATCCAGCAAGTCGGGCTTGTCCTTGGCCAACTGGTCTTCCAGGTGCTCCAGGGCGAGTTCGGTTTGCTTGCGGGCGTAATCCAAATTGGCTTCGTCGGCAACCGGCGGCTGCGATTCGGGCACTGGTCCGATATCGGTCTGCCCGCCCTCCTGTCCGCCGGCGCCGGGATTGCCCGAGCCGCTTTTTGAATTTGCCTTGCCCAACTGATTGCCGGCCTTTCCGCCGTCGGACGGTTTTTGTTGCTCCTGGCCTGTGGATGAACCGGCCGATTGTTTCTGCTCGGCACCGGAACCTTTGTCGCCGGGCTGTTTTTGGCCGTTTGATCCCTCGGGGGCTTGTTGCTTTGCCGCGCTGCCGGTGGAATCGCGAGATTGGGTTTGATCGCCGGGCTTGTTGCCGGTCTCACCCTGACCTTGCTCGTTGCTTTTCGAGCCGCCTTGGTCGGCCGGAGTTTGCGAACCGGGTGTGCCCGGGCCGGGCTTTTGGGCTTGTTGCCCGCCGCCTTGTTGGCCGCCGCCGGATCGGTCGCCCGATGAATCGCCATTGGAGTCGGATTGCTTGGGCGAGATGCTGGGCGATTGGCCTTCTTCCGGTTTGTTGTTTTGTTCCCGGCCCTGTTGACCGAGTTGTTTTTCTCTTGGCTGGTTGGCGCCTTGCGCTTCGGGACTGGGCTTTGGCTGCTCCGTTCCTTGTCCGGCGCCGGGCGATTGCTGCTGATTGTTTAATTGATCCGAAGCGCCGGGTTTCTGCTCGCCCGCCGGCTGTTTTTCACTTTGCTTGGCATCGGGTTGTTTTTCGGCGGAGGGTTGCTGATCGCCCTGTTTGCTGCCGGAGCGTTGTGCATCGCCGGATGGTTTTTTATCGCCGGGTTGTTGCTTTTCGCCGGGCTGTTGAGAACTTGCAGATTGCTTATCGCCGGGCTGTTGACTGTCGGAAGGTTGATTGATCGCGGATTGATTGTCGCCGGGTTGTTTTTCGCCGGTTTGATTACTGCCTTGTGCTTGTTGATTTCCGGAAAGTTGTTTGTCGTTTTGCTTGCCGCCGGATGGTTGTTTATCGCCCGACGGCTGTTTGTCGCTGCTTGAGTTTTTATCGCCTGGTTTTTGGCTGCCGGATGTTTGTTTGCCCGCGGACTGATTCTCGCCGGGTTGTTTCTGGCCTTGTTTGCCGCCGGATTTATTTGCATCGCCCGACTGTTGCTGTGGGTTGTTTTGCTGTTGTTCGGCGGACTGAGTATTTTGTTGTTCCTCTTGGCGATGTTCGAGGATTTTCTGGATGGCGTCGCCAGGATTGGCGTTTGGATCGATGGGCTCTTGGGCTTTGCCGGATTGGTTGCCGGAGGATTGTTGCGAGTTCCGGCCCGACTCGGGCGAGGCGGATTTTTCGCCGCCCTTGCCGGTTTGCGATGAATCGGTTTGGTTGGCTGATTGCGATCGCTCGGACGAGGATTGCTTTGATTCGCCTTGCGAATCTTGTTTCGATTGGCCGCGGTCCTCGCCCTTCTCACTTCCACTGCTTTTCTCGCCCTTTTCGCCCTTCATACCTTCATTACTTTTATCGCCCTTCTCGCCGTTGCCGCCCTTCTCGCCATTTTTGCCTTCATCGCTTTTCTCGCCCTGCTGATTCCCATCGCCCTTTTTGCCCTGTTCATTTTTCCCGCCAGGCTTGGATTGTTCTTTATTATTCTCGCCAGACTTGGCTTGCTCTTTATCTTTCTCGCCAGGTTTGGATTGTTCTGAATTTTGCGGTTGATTTTGCTCGCCTTTCGATTGGTCGGACTGGGACTTTTCGTTTGGTTGTTGGCCGGTATTTTGCGACTGGGCTGCGTCGTTGGACGATTTCTCGCCGGGGCGTTGGGCGCGGCGCGGTTGTTGATTGTCTTTGGCTTGCGGATTTTCGGGCGGTACCACGACAATCCACTGTCTGCCGGTCGCGGTGATGTTGGGGGAGGGTTCTTTGTTGTCTTCGGCCTCGGCCCAATACGCCACGCGGTCGCCCGGTTTGAGATTGAATTTTTTCGGCTCGAATTCGTACTTGACCTGGAACTGGCCGCTTACGGGTTTTTCGGGCGGCCGGGCATCCAAAAGGGGCGGGATTTTCAGGCCCTGATTTTCCATCTCCGCGCGGACCGCAACGCGGCGGAGTCCGAAATCCGGATCCTCGGCCCTCAGGCGAATTTCCAGCTTGCCGTCCAAGGACACGCTGGTTTCGTCTTTTTGCGGCTCGACGATTTGCACATCCGGGGGCAAGTCGCGCAGTACCTCGATGTTGTAGCGGATGGGCCGGCGGTTCTCCCGGTGGTTCTTGTCGGTGAAGCGGAGTTGATAAAAATCGTGTTCCCCGCGCGTGGGATCGTCGGGAAGCATGCGCAGGGTGAATCGGCCCGTGGCCGTGCGGTCTTCGGAGTCCATCCTGATGCCGCGCACCCCGGCGCCGGAAAAATCGATTTCCGCCCGGTCGATGGGCTGGTTGGCCGTGGCGTGGACGGTAATTTGCGTGCCTTCGATGGCGCGGACGTCGCCTTGCCGCTGGATGGATGTGTCGGGAATGCCGGTGTAGGGCGGATAATGATAATCCACCTTGTCTATTGTGATCAGCGGGGGAATTTGGGTCTCGATGGTATACGTAACCGTTTTGAAATCGCCCGCGGTTATCAAATAGCTGTAGTCTTGCTGAAGGCCGCGGCTGTCCGGCGGCAATTTGGCCTGCCGGCCATAAGCGCCCTTTTCCTCGACCATGGGGATGATCTGGTCTAGCATTTCGCCGTCGGCGGTGCTGTAATGCAGGAGCACGGGCTCGCCTTGGTCGAGCCCCATCACGTCGGCCGAGACGGTGACAAAATCGCCGTGATAGGCCGTGGTATTGCCGGGCCGCACGTTTTCGATAGTCACCCGAGTCGGAGCGCGGAGGTTCGTCCAGGGCCAGAGAACGCGTTGGGCGGAAGTAAAAGCGTTTTTCGGCGATAGGGCCAGGTACAGGCAGATCACGCCCACCACGGCCAGCAGTAAATAACTTAGACGCAAAACGGGCCGGCGATCGACGGCCGTTTCGATATGCACTTCTCTCAGATCGGAGGCCGCCCGCTGCTCGAGGGCCTGATAAATGACCGGTGCCAAATCGCTTTGACGGCCGCGAAGGAGCAGAAAGTTTATCAGGCTGTTTTTCAAGGTCGGCTTGCACTGCTCGATGGTCCGCGCCGCGAATACGGGATTGATGCTTAAGACCAAAGCAGGCCATAGTGATTTGACAAAATACAGTCCGGCGGCAAGGATCAGAATCGCCCAAAGTAAAAGCCGCCACCAAAAACCCAAACCGCCGGTCACGAGCCAATGGTCGACCAGCGCCGCCGCAAAAAGATATGTCAAGGCGCCCACGGTCAAGGTCAAAAGCCCGGCGATAATATCCACGCCTTTAACCTGTCGCCGGGTTTTATGTATTCGGTCTTCGATCAAGACCGCCTGCGGCGACTGCTGCGGCACAACCGGCTGACTGGGCGGAGTCGGCGATTGCTGCGGTAGCGGGGGGGTTATAGTTCCACCGGACATGGGGGTTTAGTTCCGAATTTACGTTTTCTCTGTGCCTCCTTCATTATAGATGCAATCCACAACGGCGGGATTCCAAAAATTCCATTATCCCGTTAATATCCTTTGATTATAAGTGTCTGAATGATCTGACTTTAATTGACCGTGGGCAAATCATCTGCTACTTTGGTGTCTTGCTCATTATTTTTTACCTTTTTTGCATGCGGAATTACTTATGGCACATGATGTTACGTTGATTTTGGGCGACGGCACCGGTCCGGAACTGGCTAAGGCGGCCCGTCAGTGCGTGGATGCCACGGGCGTGAAGATCAATTGGGACGTGCAACAAGCAGGAGTGGACGTGATGCAGACCGCCGGCACCCCCTTGCCCGAGGAAACCTTGGCCAGCATCAATCGCACGCGCTGCGCTCTTAAGGCCCCGATTACCACGCCGGTGGGCACGGGTTTCCGCAGCATCAACGTGCATTTGCGGCATGAATTCGATCTATATGTGTGCCTGCGGCCCTGCAAATACTATCACGGCGTGCGGAGTTATTTCAGCGACGAAAACTTGGATCTGGTGCTGGTCCGCGAGAACACCGAAGACCTTTACGCGGGCGTGGAATTCGAGTCAGGCAAGCCGGTCACGGCCGATTTGATCGACTATATCAACAAAATTTCACCTGATCGGCGGATCAGGACCGGGCGCGAGCAGACCGGCGTATCGATCAAACCGATAAGCGTCTCCGGAACCCAGCGGATCGTGCGTTACGCCTTCGAGTACGCCCGGGCGAACAATCGCAAAAAGGTGACGGCCGTGCACAAGGCGAACATCATGAAATTCACGGACGGGCTGTTTTTGGCGGTAGCGAGGAAGGTGGCGGCCGAATTTCCGGATATCCAATTCGAGGACCGCATAGTAGACAACATGTGCATGCAATTGGTGCAAAAGCCAGAACTGTACGACGTGATCGTGCTGCCCAATCTGTACGGCGACATCCTCAGCGATCTGGCCGCCGGGTTGGTGGGCGGATTGGGCGTTGCCCCCGGCGCGAACATCGGCAAGGATTGCGCGATCTTCGAGGCCACACACGGCAGTGCGCCCAAGTATAAAGGCCTCGATAAGGTCAATCCCACGGCGCTTATACTTTCGGCCATGCTCATGCTGCGGCACTTAAGCGAGACAGGGGCGGCCGACCGGCTGGAAGCCGCCGTCGCGGCAGTTATCGCCGAGGGCAAATACGTGACCTACGACATGAAGGCCGATCGCAACGACCCCACGGCCGTGGGCACGCGGGAAATGGCCGACGCCATCTGCCGGAAATTGGCAAAGTAATTCATTGCAAATTGAAAAATGCAAATTGCAAATTGCAAATTGCGGAAAAATGTCTTTACAAACACCTGATTCCAACAATAGATGGCTGGTCATTCTGGCGGCGGTGCTGGCGGCGGTTGTGTTTGTCTTTCCATTGACGGTTTGTTTTCCGCTGCTCGATCCGGACGAAGGGCTTCATGCCTCGATTGCCCAGGAGATGGTCGAGCGGGGCGATTGGCTGACGCCGCACTTTATGGGCGAGCCGTTTTTCGACAAGCCCATTTTGTATTTCTGGTGCCAGGCCTTGTCGCTGCGGTCGTTCGGCATGAACGAGGCGGCCGTTAGACTGCCCGGTTTGATGTTCGGGCTGTTGGGGGCGGTCACCACGGGCTTGATCGGTTGGCGGATGTTCGGGCGCACGGCCGGTTGGGTGGCGGGAATTTTTTACGGCACCATGTTTCTGCCCGTGGCCTTGGCTCAAGCCGCATCGCACGACGTGGCGCTTATTCCCTGCATCAACCTGGCCATACTTTTTCTGTGGGAGTCCGATCGAGCCCGATCCAAATCAGCCCTGATTGGTTACGTCGCGTCAGCCGGTTTTTTGTTGGGCTTAACGGTGCTTACCAAGGGGCTGATCGGCGCGGCGCTGGTCCTGACGGCCTACGGCTGCTACGTGCTCGTTACCCGGCGGTGGAGTGTGGGAGTTTGTCTGCGCGGATCGGCGGCGATTGTAGTTGCAGCGCTTGTGGCCTTGCCGTGGTTTGTCACCGTGGAAATCGAACATCCCGGATTTTTGCATTATTTTTTCATTCAGCGTCATATTCTAGGTTTTGCCACGGCCACGCAA
Organism: Thermoguttaceae bacterium; assembly: GCA_049516935.1. Lineage (GTDB taxonomy): Bacteria > Planctomycetota > Planctomycetia > Pirellulales > Thermoguttaceae > JBEKIK01. The sequence goes on along the minus strand of JBEKSO010000007.1, from coordinate 14,956 downwards.
TTGCACGGCGAGGCCCCGTGGTGGTATTATCTGCCGATCCTTTTAGGCGGGGGCTTGCCCTGGATCGGTTATCTGCCGGTGACCATAAGCGACGAACTGAACCGGAAAAACCGGGAACCTTCCAACGGGGCCATGGCGCTGTTGTTTTGCTGGTTGATAGGATGCACGCTTTTGCTCTCGACGGCGCATTCGAAACTGGCCACTTATCTTTGGCCCGTGTTTCCGGCCGTGGCGGTGTTGGCGGCCGTGGGCTGGGCAAGGCTGCTCGACGGCGTGCTTATGGAAAACGCCAGGCGAAGCCTGGTTCGCACGTTTTTTTTCTCGTCCATTAGCGGGCCGATCGTTTTGCCGCTGGCGGTTTACGTCGCGCATAAAGTCTTTGCGTTTGCCGTTCCCCGGCCGGTTTGGGTTGCCGCGTGTTTGGTCGGTCTTGCCGCTTTAATTCCACTTGTATTTTTGAAAAAACAGCAATGGCCTGCGATGTTTGCCGCATCGACGCTGTCGACTGCCGTGCAATTCGTCGCCGCTGTGGCCCTGATCCTGCCGATTGTGGCGGAGAATCTCACCGCCCGAGGACTGGCCGCGTATTTCAACTGTGCCGGCCGGATCCCGGTCCGCCTGCTTGTGGCCGAAGAGCGCCTGGGTTCGCTGCTGTTTTATCTTGATCCGGCCCTGCGTTTGCGGCTGAAAGAGAAGCAGATCGGAATGATTTTCTACGATGAACCTACGGAAGTTCCTCCCGGCACGATTATTGTACTGCCAGAGCGGCGCGGCGATCAAGCCTATCGATATGCGGATCTTGCCGGCCTGCCCTACAAAACGGTTGGACGTTATCGGTTATACGAAATAGCGGACAGGGTCAGAAGATAGAGAATAGGGAATAGTGGGCGGTGGGCGGTGAGGGGTGGGCAGTTTACTGCCCACTTGAATATGAACGTATTCGCGAAACCGCAAGCGGTTTCTTCATTCTTCATTCTTCATCCTTTATCCTTCATCCTTTATCCCTCATCCTTCATCCCTCATCATTAATTCCTCCCTTCATTCTTTTTTCCAGCCCATCGAGCCATCGCGGAAGTTGTCCGATTTTTAGGAAGCCCAGGGCAATAAAGCTGCCCAAGGCGGCGCCCCAAAGCACGTCGCTGGGGAAATGTGCGCCCGATACGATGCGGTGGCAACCGACCAGCACGGCCAGTGCCGGGAACAGGCACCAGCCACGGGGATAAAGCCAGACCAGGGCCGCGGCCAAGGCCGCGGCAGTGGTTGTATGCCCGGATGGAAAACTTTGCCCAACACTGCCAGCGCTGATCATGGGAAACCAATCGCCGAAGGTTTGAAAGACGCCGCCGTGGAAGTCGAAGGAATGCGGCCTTGTGCGAGCCACCAGCATTTTCAGCCCATTGGCCGCCAGTCCGGCGGAATAGGCGCAGCCCAAGATTCGAGGCAAGGCCCAGCGCCGCCGCGGATCCAGGCAAAAAATCGTTATGCCGATGATCGCCACGCCCAAGCCATTGCCAAAGGGTTCCATGGTGGAAAAGAGATTTTCCAGCGACGCGGGGCAATTTTTTTCCACGCACCAGCGGCCCAAAGGGCAATCGACCGTCAATGCCAGAAATCCCGCCAGAATAAATGTAAGCGGCACAGCCAGCCAAAGAAATTGCATTCCGGCAGAAAGTTTTGCAGGTTCATCGCAAGGCAGATCAACAATCGAGCAATGAGGTGATTGCAAGAGCACATCGCAGGTTTTGTCAGCTTCCGCAGTTTGCACAAATTTCCCCTTTGCCGTATTTTGCCGATTATCTCAAGAAAAAATGCCGTTGGTGGATGCTAGAGAATTCCTTAGACTGCGTGTGAAAATCTGTCAAGGTCGATTGGCGACGGAATAGCAACAAATCGGCTTCCTAAATCATTTGACAAATCAATAGCCAAAACAGGAAACATCAACTGATGACTCAAAATACCCGTTATCAACTTTGGATCCTCGTTGCCGCAGCGATCATTTTTTTTACATGTCTGGGGGCCGCGTCGCTGTGGGACGAGGACGAGACGCTTTATGCCTCCATCTCCCGTGAGATGCTCCAGCGCGGCGACTGGGTTGTGCCAATGTTCAACGGGCATCTATTTCCTGAAAAGCCGCCGCTGATGTTTTGGCTGATGATAGCGGGATTCGAGATTTTCGGACAGAGCGAATTCGCCGCGCGATTTTTTTCCGCGGTTCTGGGCGTGGGTACGGCGCTTGTCACGTATCACCTGGGCAGGCTGCTGTTTAATCCCAGAGTGGGCCTGTGGGCGGGGTTGATAACCGCTTCGTCGATCATTTTCACCGTTTCGGCCCGGGCGGCCACGGTCGATTCGGCCTTGGTGTTCGTTTCCACCTCGGCCTTGCTTTGCTTTGTAGCGATATTCAGGATTCATGGTTCAGGGTTCAGGGTTCAGGATTCAACAGACGGAAAACAGTTGGCAGTGGACAATGGACATCGCGAAACCGCAAGCGGTAATCATCCTTCATCCTTCATCCTTCATCCTTTATCCTTCATCTCTCATCCCTCATCTCTCATCCCTCATCTTTTAACATACGGGCTTTTCGTACTATTTTATGCCTGCCTTGGTATGGCGATTTTGGCCAAGGGGCCGGTGGGCTTCTTGCTGCCCATGGCCTCGCTGGGTTTGTTTTTGATGATTGTCAATTCCCGCCGGGAAACAAATACGTTAATAACCGCGCCCGTGGCGGCCTGTTGGAAGGCAAAATGCCTTTCCATATTCTACACGTTTCGCCCAGTGAATTTTTTAAAAAGCCTGTGGCAACTCCGCCCCATTACGGGCGCGATTGTGATTCTATGCGTGGCCTCGCCCTGGTACATCATGGTCGGACAACGCACCGACGGATTATGGCTGCAACAATTCTTCGCGAAATTCAATTTGCGCCCCTTCATGCAACCCATTCTCGGACATAGCGGGCCGTTTTGGCTGCACATTCCTTATCTTTTGATTGGATTCTTTCCCTGGTCGGTGTTTCTCGGGCCTATGATTATCGAGACCATGCGGCGAATCCGCGATCGCAATTCCCGGCAATATGCATACGTGCTATTGACCTGCTGGTTTTCCGTGTTTTTTATCTTCTGGTCGATCTGCAGCACAAAACTGCCGCATTACATTTTGCCCGTTTATCCGGCCTTGGCGCTGTTGACCGGGTGTTTTTTAGAGACCTGGATTACCGAGCCGGCGCGCGTCGGCCCCGGTTGGATGAAAAACGCCTGGATAACAACCATCGCGGCAGGCTTGGGCATGATGGCGGCCGTCGGCATTGTGGCGCGAATTTTTCTGCCCGGCGAAGAACTGATCGGCCTAGTGGGACTGATCCTGATAGCGGGCGGATACTTGTGTTTGTATTATACCAGGCGCCGCCATCGCGAACGGGTCGTAACGGTTTTTGCCGCGACGGCGGTGATTTTTTTAACGGCCGTTTTCGGCTTTGCCGCGCAGCGGGTCGACCGGCATCAGAATGCCAAGCGGCTTTTGGCCCTGATCCGCGTCGATAGTCCCAAGCCGCCGCCCGTTTGCGCATACCGTTTTTTCCGCCAGAGCATGGTTTACTACGCCGGGCATGCGGTACATTTCTGCGACGACCCCGAACAGTTGCGGCAATTTCTGGAGCAAACGCCTCAGGCCTATGTGATCACCTTGGACAAATACCAGGCCGAAGTCGAAGGCAAACTCCCGGGCCGGTTTCGCGTACTTGCCCGCGAGCGGCGTTTTATGGCCGCCGACGAGATGGTCGTTTTCGCCCCTACGGGCAAGAGCGACTCCTCCCGCACCGCAAGTCGGCCGCAAATCAGCAGCGAATAGCTTGTTGTAAAGCCGCGACCAGCGGTCGCGCTGCTTGTTGTAAAGCCGCGACCAGTGGTCGCGCGGTTGGAGCAGCGATCTCTTGTTCCCACGCTCCAGCGTGGGAACATGCAACCTCGATTTCTTATTCCCATACTCCATCGTGGAGACATACACTCTCGACGATTCGCATCGCATCGCTATAATTATTTATTATTGATGTGATTGTCACCGTTCCCATAGCGAGGCATAAAATCGCAATTTAATCCCCGGCGTGTTCACCGGGGGCTAAATACATATGAAATCCCAAGACAAAACCCTAACTCCTATTCCCATGCAAGAAGAAACCCTTCGCCTTCAGCTTTACGATTCGTACAAGAATCGCGCGATGATCTATTATTTGATCTACGATGAATTGCGCGCCGAATTTGGCCCCAAGCGCGCGGAGGAAATCCTCGGCCGGGCAATATATCGCCGCGGCGCGGAAAAAGGCCGGGAAAAATACGCCCGATACGCGCCCAATGACCTGCCGGGCTTGCAAATGGCCTTTTTGGGCGGCATTGCCGACGAGGGCCGGATGTTCCAGCCCGAGTTGATCCGCGGCGATGCGACCGGATTGGATGTTAAATTTCACGCCTGCCCGTTGCGCGACGCCTGGAAAGAGGCTGGCTTGCCCGAAGAAAAGGTTGCTCTGTTGTGCCGCATCGCCTCGCGGATCGACTACGGCACATTCGAGGCCGCGGGCTTTGCCTTCCAGGCCGACACGTATCAGCCCAACGGCGAAGGCTGCTGCTGCCTGCACATCCGGCCGGGGAAGTGAAAGGATGAGGGATAAAGGATGAGCGATGCGGGATGAAAACCGCTTGCGGTTTCGCGAATTAGTTCACATTCAAGTGGGCAGTAAACTGCCCACCCCTCATCGCCCACTATCCACCTTCCACCACCCACCACCCACTGTCCACCGTTCACTGCCCACCGCCCACTTTTCACTCTTTATCCGTTGTTTCATATCCCCTTTAATCTAATCTGTTTGTGCCGGAAACTCCGATAATAAGAGATGGGGCGTTCCCGCGGGCTGAGTTTGTTGTTTTGCCGGAAGCATTCAATATCAGGGGAGCGGAGATAATGCTGGCTCGTCAAATCCTTGTGGTCCTGATATTTGCGTCGTTTTTTCTGCCGTCTTCGGCGGCTGGGGACCAGGTGCGATATTACCAGGAGAACGGCATCACTTATTGTGAAACCCGGCGAACGGTCCAGCGCCCGGTTTGCGAAACTACGATGCAGCCAACCACCCGAACTGTCTATAAAGAGCAGTATTACACCGAGACCAAGGACGTCACCCAGGTTTGTTGGTGTCCGGTGACGGCTTATCAGCCTGAGACATATTGGGTCGGGCGTTGGAATCCATTTGTCGAGCCTTATTTGGAGACGCGGTGGGTTCCACAAACCACCTGGCAGCAGCGAACCGATGTGGTAAAGACGCCGGTCACCTGTCGAAAGCTGGTGCCCGAGGTCCAGCAGGTCCAAGTGCCCGTGACAACGCAGAAGCTGGTTTCCGAAGAAGTGGTTGTAAGCCGGGTTGCAGTAAGCGCCGCTGCGCCGTGTGTCTCTCAAGCTGCGGCGTCTCCGACGTATCCCGTTTACCCGGCACAGGCGTATCCGGCTAATCCCGCTTCAATCCCCAGCGGCGAGCGTGTCGGCGGCATCGCCAGATTGAATCAAGACCCGCCTCGCTACGGAGTGGGCTCGCCTGGGACGGTTTCACCCACTCGATAGCTATAGGCTATTTGAAATATTAGCGGGAATTAGTGGAGATAAGTGTTCCCTTGTCTCAGCGGATTCCTTCCAGCACGTCTGGCTCGATGTTCGAGCCGATGGAATACAATTCGTCGGCGTCGCTGATGGATATGCCCAGCGTGTGCGGCGGATGAGTCCGCGATCGCCGGCGGCGCAAAGCCTTGGCCGAGCTCCAATCCTTGGTGAGCGTTTCGAAGACCTCGGGCGATTCGTAGCGGATGATGTTTTTACCCTCGGGCATGGGCCCGACCAGGCCGCGAAAAACCGGCAGCCCGCGCAGGCCCAGATCGGTGCTGCAATCGTCCACGCCGATTTGCGTGTGCCGTTTTTGCAAGGCCTCTTGATTGTCGTAATCGCGAATACGAATCTGGCCGTCCGCGCCGCGAGTAACCACGCGATAGGTGTCTTTTCCCATGGGCGTAAATCCCTAAAGTACAGCTTGTGCGGCTATCAGCTATCAGCGGTCAGCTATCAGCCAGCCATTTTTCGCACGCTGAAAGCTGATTGCTGAAAGCTGAAAGCTTTTAGCGGCCGAACTACGTGTTTTAAAATCCTTGTTGGTACAATCCTTTGTCTAACGTAAATCCATCCAGGGTATCGACACGCGTAAGCCCTTGGGCGGAAAGAATTTACTGCGGCCGACACAAGGCCGTAATTCGCCGCAACCGGCACATCGCGCATCATAGCGAGGCTCGTTATGACCGCATCGGAATCGCCCCTATGTATGGTGTGAAAAGGCCGATTATTCCACTTTAAACTCCGCCCAAACCCGGTTTTTCCGGCCGTGATTGTTGTATTGCTTGCAGCAAAAGTGAAGCAAATATCAAATCGTCTCACCGATTACACTGAATCACTATCTTCCGATTGATCGAATTTGTCAGCATTGGATATTTCGTGCACGTAACGGCTCTTAAAACGGCATAGTTCCAATATCCATACGGGAAAACTGATCAGAGATCCGAAAAAACAGCCGATCATAAAATACCACCCGACATCGGAGAATGATAAGAGGCTGGCATGGGACGCCCAAGCATAGGCAAGAAATACTTCGCAGAACAGTATCGCCAGACAATGAATGGAAAGCGTGAATATAGTTCGGCGATAAAAATAAAATACTGCCAATACGATCCATACGAATATCACCGTGAGATCGCTACCCCAATCAAACTTTTCTCTGAAATTAGCGAAGGGATTGCACGTAAACTGTGATAGCCAGACCGCAAACACCGTGATGAATATCAATAGGGATTTCAGGCTGAACTGCCATCTATTACGCTTAAATCCGCGAATGATAATAACCGGCACACCGATCGCCAGGATTATCAGGCAAAGCAAAAAGATTATTGACATCAAAATCATGGCCGATTATGCAAAAAGCAATCGCCCCTTAGGCTCGGGAACGGAACGACCCAACTCTTTTGCCGTTTGAATCCATTCCTCGATGACAATCTCAACGTTGGCCAACGCTTCCTGATAGGTCGAACCATCTGCGGCGCAGCCGGGTAGTTCTGGCACTTCGGCGATGAAGGCCTCGTCATCAGCGCTCCAATAAATCATTATCGTAAATTTTGGTGAATCATGCATAGGTAATGCTTTCCAGCCACCAAGTTCTTGTTCAATTTGCAATTTGCAATTTGCATTTTGCAATTTTCAATTTGCAATATCATGTCTGCGCGACCAATGGTCGCGGCTTTACATAAAAGTTTGGAGTACGTCGGGCGGCGCGGGGCCGTAGGAATGCGGCTCGATAGTGCAGGTGGCGCGGCCTTGGCTCAGGCCGCGCATGGCGGAGGAGTAGCCGAAAAGATTGGCCAGGGGGGCGTGGGCTTCGATCACCGTGTTTTTGCCGCGGACGTGGGTGCGGACGATGGTGGCCCGGCGCTGCTGCAGGTCGCCGGTGATTTCGCCCAGATTTTCCTCGGGCGTGGTCACTTCCAGGCGCATAATGGGTTCGAGGAGCACGATGCCGGCCTGGCGCAGGCCGTTCATAAAGGCGTCGGCGGCGGCATAGCGGAAGGCCAGTTCGTTGGATTCGGTTTCGTGCACCTCGCCCGCAAGAACTGTGATTTTCACGTGCATGAGCGGGAAGCCCAAGAGTCCGCCGCCTTCGCCTTGTTCGCTTAGGACTTCGACAAGGGCGGCGAGATATTGCTGGGGCAACTCGACGCCCGGGGCCGCGACCACGGTTACAGGTTTTTGGCCCTTGGGAAATGGTTCCATGCGGATTTGGACCTTGGCCGAGAGCATCTGCCCGCCCACGTTGCGATGGCACAGTCCGGCGACTTCGACGGCCTTCTCGATTGTCTCGCGGTAGCTGACCCTGGGCTTGTGCACGCGGACGTCCAGTTTAAAGTCGCGGAGCAGGCGGTGCTTGATTACTTCCAGGTGCAACTCGCCCATGCCGGAGATGAGCGTCTGTCCGGTCTCTTCGTTTTCGCGAGCGCGGAAGGTGGGATCCTGCCGCTTCATCATGTCCAGCACGTCGGCCAGTTTTTTCCGTTCGGTCGAGGTTTCCGGCTCGATGGCCATGGAAATGACGGTCTCGGGAAAGGCGATCGATTCCAGAATGATCGGCTCATGCGGGTCGCAGAGTGTGTCGCCGGTAAACGAGTGGCGCAGCCCGATTATGCCGATGATGTCGCCGGCCGAAACTTCATCGACCTGCGAGCGGCGGTCGGCCTGGATTCGCCACAATTGCGGGATGTTTTCCTTTTTGTCCTTGCCGGGATTCAGCACGCGGGAGTTGGCCTTCAATAGGCCGGAATAAACCCGCAAGTAGTGCAAATCGCCGTGGCGGTCGGCTTGGATCTTGAAGACCAGGCCGCAGAACGGTTCGTCCGGATCGGGCTTGCGGGTGATTTTCGCGTCTTTATTTTTAGGGTTTGTGCCTTCTACCGGCGGGACATCGGCCGGGCTGGGCAAATACGCGGCCACGGCGTCCAGCACGGGCTGCACCCCGATGCCGTCCAGGGCCGAGCCGCAGAACACCGGCACGATCATGCCGTGCAGCGTGGCGTTGCGGATCACCTTGTGCAAGATCGCATCTGGCACTGGCTGGCCACCCAGCATCAGCTCGGTCAGTTCGTCGCTGTAAAGCGAAAGCTGGTCGAGAAGCTGCGAGCGCCACAGTTCGGCCTCGTCGCGGAGTTCATGGGGTATTTCGCCCGTCGTGATCACCGCCTCCTTGCGATCGTCGGAAAAGGCGAGCGATTGCATGGATATCAGATCGATTATCCCGCGAAAGGCCTCTTTCACGTGCGGCGGGCCTGCGCCGATGGGTAAATTAAGCGGCACGGGTTTGCAATCCAGTCGGGTGCGGATTTCCTCGAGTGTGCCGAAAAAATCGGCTCCTTCACGGTCCATCTTGTTGATAAACGCCAGGCGGGGCACGCGATACTTGTCAGCCTGGCGCCACACGGTCTCGCTTTGGGCCTCGACGCCTTCCCGGGCGCTGAATACAACCACGCCGCCGTCCAAGACCCGCAGACTCCGCTCCACCTCGGCCGTGAAATCGACGTGGCCAGGCGTGTCGATCAGGTTGATTTGAATCTTGGGGCTGGCCACATCGCCCGGCTTGATGGTTTTTACCTCCCAATCGAACCTTACGCAGGCGGAATTGATTGTGATACCCCGTTCCTGCTCTTCAGGATCGTAATCGGTGACGGTCGTGCCTTTATCGACCTCGCCCACGCGATGGCTGAACCCGCTGTAGAACAGCATCCGCTCGGTGACGGTGGTTTTACCGGCATCGATATGGGCGATAACGCCGATGTTGCGGAGGTTGTGGAGGTCGCTCATAGGAATTCCAACGATGTGTAAGAGAAGGAAAAAGGGGAAAGGGGGAAAAGGGAAAATATTTTTTATCTATGACTAGGGATATTGAAACCGTTTGATTTTTGTTTTTTCCATTTTTCCCCTTTCCCATTTTCCCTCTTTACACATTTAATAAATGTTTTGCAGTTCCATTTTGCGCAAAAAAACACCGCGCCGGCAAGGGGGGCCGCCGGCGCGGCTGGGGATAGGGTGTATTGTTACCAGGCGAAGTGGGCAAAGGCCTTGTTTGCCTCGGCCATGCGGTGCACGTTTTCGCGTTTGGTCATGGCGGCCCCTTCGCGGTTGTAAGCTGCTAAAAGTTCGGCGGCCAGTTTTTCGTGCATGGGACGCCCTTTTTTCTCCCGGCACGATTGCAGGATCCAGCGGATGGCCAGCGAGAGCTGGCGATTCTTGTTCACCTGCATGGGAACCTGATACGAAGCCCCGCCGACGCGCTTGGATCGGACCTCGATGTTGGGTTTTACGTTTTCCACGGCCTGGGTGAAAACGTCGATGGGCTCGGCGTCTTTGACCTTTTCGGCGATTTCATCCAGAGCGTCGTAGAAAACATTCAATGCCACGCTCTTTTTGCCGCTCCACATCATGGAGTTGACGAACTTGCCGGCGAGTATGGACCCGTGCTTGGGATCCGGAGCGAGCATTTTTTTACTGGCGGTGAGACGGCCCATGGTTTTTTCTAAGGGTTCAGGGTTCAGGGTTCAGGGTTCAGGATCAAATGATTGGAAACTATCCGCTAAAAAATTCCAATCTCTAATCTCCAATTCCTAATCCCCAGTTATGTTTTTTTCGCTCCGTAGCGGCTGCGCGATTGTTTGCGGCCTTCGACGCCCAGGGTATCCAGCGACCCGCGAACCACCTGGTAGCGGACTCCGGGCAAGTCGCGGACGCGACCGCCGCGTACGAGCACAATGGAGTGTTCCTGCAAGGTGTGCCCTTCGCCCGGGATGTAAACGGTGACTTCCTTGCCGTTGGACAGCCTGACGCGGGTGATTTTACGCAAGGCGGAGTTGGGCTTCTTGGGGGTCATGGTCTTGACCTGCAAGCACACCCCCCGTTTTTGCGGGCATTTATCCAATACCGGGGCCTTGCTGAACTTGCGGGGCTGACGGCGGCGTTTGCGGACTAACTGGTTGATTGTGGGCATCGTGTTTTACTCGAATTATTGCGATTAACGGTTCTCATTTTATGAGAACCCTTTATTCTGCCGGAATATAGTTTATTGTCAATGGGGGTATTTGTACCTTAATCCCTTAACAACCGAGCGGCACTAACCCAATATCACGCTTGGACATGCGCTTTGCGGCGGCCCTATATTTTATAGTCTTTTGGTTTCTATTCGCCTGTAGCGTGAGCGGGCCGCTTCGGGGAATAGGAAACGATTTTGCGGTTGGAAGATTCTTCCTTTCGCTTAAGATCCTCGAAAATAGCCCGTGCATCATAATTAAAACGCGCCGCATGGCGTTGTCTGGCTTCTCTGACTTCTTCCACAATCGGATCGCGTGTCATTTCAATCCTCCATCAATTCTTCCAGAGTACAGATTATGGGACAAGCATACCCATGGTTTTCAACAATCCGCTCAATGTCATGCCGCAGTTTGGCGTTAGCAATGTGCTTGCAGTTCCACGTCACAAGGTAGTCAACTCCGTTGACGGCGGCAATTGCAATGTGAAAGGCATCTTCGATCCATTCCCGTGGTATGGTACCTGCTGAGACCATTGCCTCGGCAAGGGCGAGCACTTCCGGGGACAGTGATAGGGATGGTATCCCTTCCAGTATCGCAAGTCTTTTCTTGGCCGCTTCGCTGTCGCCCTCCGCGGCTTCCTGAACCACAATCTCCGAAACTGTCAGGTCGAAAAGGTCTCGTCGGGCTTCCCACCACTCGCGTGTGATTTGCTGTCTTCCCGCAATTAGTGGAGTCAGACTATTTCTTGAAGTCAGATATCTGACCACCGTTGTCTCGATGTAAACCTTCGGCTTCATATAAAAGTTTTTCGACAATCAACGGTTGAAATGTTATTCCTCATCCGCGATGTCATCGTCGATAAAGAAGGCGTCCAAGGGGCTGATGGCCGACTTGGTTGGTTGCTCATCTTCGTCGATGATATCATCGGGCAGGGGCACTTGGCCGCCATCGAGTTCGCTTTTCTGTTCCTCGGCGCCTTCTTCCTGTGCGCCGCCGTCGAGCAAGGGGAAGTGTCGGGCCAGGACGTCTTCTTTTTCGGGGACCAAACCTTCCAGGGCCTGCGGCCGGATGCGGACTTCGCCGTCCTGGTAGGTGCGGAAACCGGTGCCGGCGGGGATCAGGTGGCCGAGGATAACGTTTTCCTTCAGGCCCACGAGATTGTCGATCTTGCCGGCCAGGGCCGCTTCGGTCAGGACCTTGGTGGTTTCCTGGAAGCTGGCGGCCGAAATGAAGCTGGAACTTTGCACGGCCGCCTTGGTGATGCCTAAGAGCTGCGTGCTGGCGGTGGCCATTTTGGGTTTGGCGGCCTTTGCTAATTCGCCGCCGATGGCCTCGAGTTGGGTGTTGGCCTGCTCGAACTCGGGTGTGGGCACGAGGGCCCCAACCTCGAAGTTGCTGTCGCCTTTTTCGGTGATTTTCACGCACTTGGCCAATTCCCGGTTGACCGCGCGGAACTCGAATTTATCCATAACCGAGCCGGGCAGCAAACCAGTATCGCCCACCGATTCCACGCGGAGTTTGCGGAGCATCTGGGAGACGATGATTTCGATGTGCTTGTCGTTGATTTCCACGCGCTGGCTGCGGTAGACGTTTTGGATTTCGCGGACCAGGTATTGCTGCACGGCCTCTTCGCCGGAGATGCGAAGGATGTCGTGGGGCACCAGCGGTCCGTCGACCAGGGCCTCGCCCGCCCGCACAAAGGAACCGGTGTGCACGCGCAAGTGCTTGCCGTGGGAAACCAGGTGTTCGCGTTCGATGCCGCTTTCGCTGCGGACCACGATGGTGCGTTTGCCGCGGCGTTTTTCGCCGAGGATTTCCACAGTGCCGTCGATCTCGGCGATCACTGCGGGGTCCTTTGGTTTGCGGGCCTCGAAGATTTCCGTTACCCGGGGCAGACCGCCGGTGATGTCCTGGGTGCCGGACACCTCGCGTGGCGTCTTGGCCAAAAGCGTACCGGCGGAAACCGTTTTGCCTTCCTGGACCTCAATGTGGGCCTTTTCGGGGAGATAGTAGAAGTCGAGGATCTTGCCGGCCTCGTCTTCGAGCACGATTTGCGGATGCAGGTCGCCTTTGTGTTCCATGACCAGCACGCGGACGTGGCCGGAGGGGTCTTTTTCCTGGCGCATGGTTTCGCCTTCGATCACGTCCTCGAAGCGGACCTTGCCGCTGACTTCAGAAAGAATGGGAATGCTGTGCGGATCCCATTGGCAGAGCAACGCGCCGGATTCAACTTCATGGTTCTCCTCGATAAACAGAAATGCGCCGGCTGGAACTTCGTATTTTTCCAGTTCGCGGCCCTTGGGATCGAGGATCAGGATCTCGCCGTTGCGGGTCAAGACGACTTGCTTGCCTTCGTCGTTGCGAACGACTTTCATGCGGGTGAACTGCACGATGCCGTTTTTCTTGGAGCGGATTTCGCTTTCTTCCACGGCGCGGGCGGCCGTTCCGCCGATGTGGAACGTACGCATGGTCAACTGCGTGCCCGGTTCGCCGATGCTCTGGGCCCCGATGATTCCCACGGCCATGCCCTTTTCCACCATGCTCCCGGTCGATAGGTCCATGCCGTAGCAACACTGGCACACGCCCAAGGAGGCATCGCAGGTCATGGGGCTGCGAACCTGGATCTTTTCCAAGCCCAAAGCCTCGATCTTACGCGCCACGTCGGTGGTGATCAGGTCGTTTTCGCGGACAATCACTTCGTCGGTGATGGGATTGACGATGTTGATGCGGCTTACCCGGCCGCGGATCGAATCGACCAGGCTGACCTCGACCTTTTCACCGCGGTAGATCACGCCTTTGGTAATGCCTTGGGTGGTGCCGCATTCATGAATGGTGACCACCACGTTTTGGGCCACGTCGGCCAATTTGCGGGTAAGATAACCTGAGTCGGCCGTCTTCAGGGCCGTATCGGCCAGACCCTTGCGGGCCCCGTGGGTGGAACTGAAGTATTCCAGAACGCTTAAGCCCTCGCGGAAATTGGCCTTGATGGGCGTTTCGATGATCTTGCCCGACGGCTTGGCCATCAAACCGCGCATGCCGGCCAGCTGGCGGATTTGTTCCACGCCGCCGCGTGCGCCGGAGTGGGCCATGAGGAAGATGGGATTCACGTAGTTTTCGTAGCGGTGGTCGTTTTCCAACTGCTCCATCATTTCCGTGGTGATTTGTTCGCGGGCATGGGTCCAGGCGTCCAGGACCTTGTTGTAGCGCTCGCCCTCGGTGATGATGCCGCGCTGGTATAGCTTTAGGCTCTTGAATACTTCCTTTTCGGCGTTGGCGATGATCTTCGACTTGCTGGTCGGGGTGATCAGATCGTCGGTGGCGAAGGAAAGACCGCTTAAGGTGCTTTGGCGGAATCCCAGCCGATTCATCTGGTCCAACAGGTCGATGGTCTTGCGCCGCCCGAGGATTTCGTAGCAGTCGGAAATCACGCCGGCCAGGTCGCTCGAACGCAGCGGAGTGTTGTAGAAAGGCATGCCCACAGGCAGCATCGTGTTGAAAATCACGCGACCGACGGTCGTCTGCACCTTGTTGTTGGGCTTTATGCCGCGGTCGCCCTTGATCTTTCGGTCGGCGGGCAAACGCACGGTGATGGCAGCGTGCGTACCGACCACGCCCTGGGCGTAAGCCATTTGCACCTCATCGGGCGAGGAGAAGGTCATGCCGTCGCCTTTGCAGGCGGGCAGACTGGAGGTTATATAATAGCAGCCCATCACCACGTCCTGGGAAGGGCTGATGATCGGCGCGCCGTTGGCCGGGCTAAAAATGTTATGGATCGACATCAGCAGCGTGTGCGCTTCCACCTGCGCCTCGATCGACAGCGGCAGGTGCACGGCCATCTGGTCGCCGTCGAAGTCGGCGTTGAACCCCTTGCACACCAGCGGATGCAACTTGATGGCGTTGCCTTCCACCAAAACTGGCTCAAAGGCTTGAATGCCCATGCGGTGCAGGGTAGGGGCCCGGTTTAACAACACCGGGTGGTTCTGGATCACTTCTTCCAGAATGTCCCACACTTCCTCGTCCTTGCGCTCCAACATCTTCTTGGCGCTTTTGATCGTGTCGGCGTGCCCCAATTCTTTCAGCCTGCGAATGATGAACGGCTGGTACAATTCCAAGGCGATCTTCTTGGGCAGACCGCACTGGTGCAAGTACAGCGCCGGACCGACGACGATCACGCTGCGGGCCGAATAGTCCACGCGCTTGCCCAAGAGGTTCTCGCGGAAGCGGCCCTGCTTGCCCTTGATCATGTCGGTCAAGGATTTTAGCGGACGATTGCTCGATCCCAAGACCGGGCGCTTGCAGCGGTTGTTATCGAACAAGGC
>JBEKSO010000006.1:0-23273 GCA_049516935.1 Thermoguttaceae bacterium | reverse complement strand
ATGCAATCGAGGACGTTATAGATGTGATAAGGCCCGATGTAGTCCATACTTTGGAGATGCAACATGCCGCTTATCTTGTGTTGCCAGTCAAGAAGAAAATGGGCCGTCAATTCCCTTTATGGTTCTATTCTTGTTGGGGGAGCGATATAAAGTGGTTTGAGCAACTTCCAGATCATAAAGAAAGGATTGCCGAGATCCTAACTAACATTGATGTTCTGTTTTCGGGGGATAAAGAAAGCATCAAGAAGGCGATTAATGACTATAACTTTAATAAACCCACCCTGTATGTCCCTAGTCCAGGAGGATATCGGATGGATTATTATATCGATAAAATCACTTACACTCCTCCATGCCAAAGGAATATCATATTAGTCAATGGATATAGTGGTTGGGTATACAGGCCGGATGTCGTGTTTGCAGCATTAAAAAAATGCAAGGATCAAATACTTGAGAATAAGATGAAAATAGTTGTATTCCTGGTAGGCGATATTATAAATTACATTGACGAAATAAATGCGTTAGGCATCGAAATAGAGTTATTCAAACATACAGATGATTACGATGATGTCATGAGGTTATTTTCAAGAGCAAGAATTTATATATCTTCAAGTATGTCCAACGGAGTTCCAAATTCGATGCTCGAAAGCATGATGATGGGGTGTTTTCCGATAATATCTATAACCGGCTCCACGTCGGAATTTATCGATAATGGTGTGAATGGAATCTTATTAAATCCCGAAGACCTCGATGGTTATGTGGCAGCAATAGAAAAGTCTTTGGTTGATTATACGTTATTAGATAATGCAGTAACAATAAATCGAAGAATTTTAAAAACTAATTTTGACTACGATGTAATTCGAGAGAAGGTACTTTCTTTTTACGAAACATCCGTGGGAAAGGGAGCGGAGATGGGGGAAAGGGGACGCAGGTCGAATGGCACTTAAACTTTGCTAACTGCTTTCACGGAAACAAGTTTTGTAATTTTGTCGATGCTCACATAGATGTTTGTATGGTTGGGGGCGTCGTTTGACCAAGCGAGGTTCGTAGCGGTCGGGACGATCGCCGACTATATGGGTAGCGATTGTTTTAAGGATCGCTAGGGCTGATAAAGGTTCCAGGAACCTTTATTTAGAGTAAAGTTACATTGGATAGAATCTCTATGGTTCCACGCAAGGAATCCTAAAATATTGGTTCCTGGCGCCTTTTCTCCCCCTCATACTTTTTCTCACATCTTTTCTCTCTAAAAACGCCCACTTCTTGCGGGGTAAATGGAGATTCTGTAAAATAGAATCCTTATTTTTCACAATTCGTTCTCACAGTAAGCCAATTCAACTACTCAACGATAAATTTTTTGAACAGAAACAAAGTGACCAAGCCCAAACCTAAGAGCGAGGAAAAAATTTTCCGCGTCCTGCCCCGGCAAGTGGAAGAAACGCTGGGGGCCGCCATGCGCGAGTGGCTGCCGGGAGAATCGTGGTCGCAAGTGCGCAAGATTATAGAGTCGCGAAGGCTGATGCTCAACGGAAATGTGTGCGTCGATGATGCGCGGCGGCTGAAATTGCAGGACGTCGTCAAGCTTTTGCCGCATCCGTCGCTTGCTCCGCCCAACGAAGCGGACGTCCGCATCGTCTTTCTTGATAGACATGTCGTGGTCGTCGAAAAACCCTCGGGCGTAACCTCCACGCGGCATCATGAAGAAAAACATTGGCCCGCTCGACGCAGGCAAATCCAGCCGACCTTGGACGAAATGCTGCCGGCCGTCATTGCCCGACAGGAAGGCCGAAAAAATGTCAAAGGGAAGGGATCGGGTAAGAAAAACAAGTTGCCGCCGGTTAGGGCCGTCCATCGCTTGGATCGCGACACCAGCGGCCTGATGGTCTTTGCCCGAACCATTGCCGCACAAAAGCATCTTGAACAGCAGTTCCGCAAGCACACGACTGGGCGGCGTTATATGGCGATAGTACACGGCCATGTCATTGAGCAGACCATCGAATCGCGCTTGGTGCGCGACCGCGGCGACGGCATCCGCGGCAGCACTTCCTTGCCGAACACGGGCAAACATTCGCTGACCCATGTGCGTCCGATAGAAAAACTAGGCGACTACACCCTGGTGGAATGCCGGCCGGAAACCGGGCGCACGCACCAGATCCGCATCCACCTGGCCGAGATCGGCCATCCGCTTTGCGGAGAAAAAATTTATCTACAACCTCTATTCCGCCAGCCGGTTAAAGACATAAGCGCCGCCCCGCGATTGGCCCTAAGTGCGGTGGAGCTTACCTTTCAGCATCCCATCACTGGGGAAACAATGCACTTTGAGTCGCCTTTATCGGCGGATCTGAGACAGCTTATCAAGAATTTGCGAAAAGGCGGGTAAGGCGTGTTTTAAACATACATGCCGAAAGATGGGTGTTTTACATCAAATAAATATGTATTGATACTTCCGTCATCCTAGTTATCCGCGTTTATGGCCTCCCCGTGTATTTATGGCTGGCTAAATGTAACAAGATGGATAAATTCGCTGTGCTCATATATATAAATGGAGAGGCTGATTCCGATTTCGATGTCTGCGGGGTGAAATGAAACTTTAGGAGAGATTAACATTTTTGCCTGTATAATCTGCATCTCCCAACTTATCCATTTTTTCGTTTTATTCCATAAAATCCCTTATCTATTGTGAAATATGGAATATTTAAGGCCTTCGACACTTTCGTTATTAACGGCATGATCGGTCGAATCGTTAAGACCGGAGAAAGACTTTAAAGTCCACCCCTGCTTAGATTCGAAGAACAATTTCGGAAGGCTTGTTTCGCGACAGAGTAATTGTATTAGTTATGTCGCGGGTACAGGCTGCAGGGGGGAACCTGCCTAGAAGGCCATGCCTAAACAGACTGCTGAATACTCTCCAGGGTGGTCTGTTTGCTAGTCACGCCCCTTTTGCCAGTAGTTCGCCGGAAAATATTGGTTTGAAGTTAGAGGAAATCGAAATAGGTTGGTTAGAACGCACCTTCTCTATTTTACGGATTTTCTCTGGCTTCCGGATGCCCCGGTTGCCGATGTAGTAAGTACGGCAAGGGTCAGAAGGAACTGAACCACAGCCAAGTAAGCGAATTACGGAAAGCCCCGACCCAGATGCCTGCGGATAATCGGCTGCCCCACGCAGTCGATTAAGCAAGGAACGCCAGGAGAGCAGACCGCGGGTAAAGGGGCAAAACAATCCTGAAAGGATTAATGTCCTTTTGGGATCAAACCCAAACCAACGTGAATAATATAAATCGGAGAGCCTGCGATGAAGGTCTTCACAACTGGTCAGGTCGCCAAAATTTGTAAGGTGGCCCCGCGCACCGTCAGTAAATGGTTCGACTCGGGCCGGCTGAAGGGGTACCGCATCCCCGGATCACAAGACCGCCGCATTCCACGGGAATACCTGATCAAGTTCCTTAAGGAACATGGAATGCCCCTGGGAGATTTGGAAGACGAAGCAATGGCGAAAGTGCTGATCGTCGCCCAAGACCAGGTATTGATCGAGAATCTGAAGCGAGAACTTCCCCTCGACCGGTCTTTCAAAGTGGCGGTGGCTGCAAGCGGATTCGACGCCGGGATTCAAGCCGAAAGCTTCCACCCCGACTGCATTATCGTCGATTTCTCGATCGGCCGCACCGAAGCCTTGCAGATTTGCCAAAATCTGCGCCGCAACGGCGAGTTTTCGGAAGTGATCCTGATTGCCCTGTTGCCCGACGACGGCAGCTCCACGAGCTTCGATCGTTCGAGCATCAACGAGACGTTCAAGAAGCCGTTCGACGCCGCGCTTTTAGCCGAGCGCCTGCGAACGCTGATTGGCGCCAAGAAAGAACTCGTTTAAGGCCGCCTCTTGCCGGAAGCGCCCTTTTAAGAGACCATATTCCAGTCGCCGATTCCAATTAACCCGTCGCGGATAAGACCCCCGCGACGGATAATTTTTTCTTGGCGCTTAAATCGTGTTTCTCAACACGGAGACTCGGAGGTCACTGAGTTTTATATTATAATTACTTCAGACATTACCCTCGAAACATAAATCGATATACGATATAATGTAATTTATGAGCCATCCGCTAGATGATATTAGAATGGACCGAACAGTTATTAACGAATATGAACTCGGCAAGGAGCCGAAAGAGCGGGAATATTGGCTCACAAAAACCCCACAAGAACGTCTGGAAGCCATCGAACTCTTACGAATGATTAACTATGGCTACGATCCAACTACCGCCCGACTTCAAAGACTTTTTAAGGTTGTTGAACGAGGAAAAGGTTGAATATCTGTTGGTCGGTGGATATGCAGTCGGTTTTCACGGCTATCCCCGGGCGACCAAAGATATGGACATTTGGGTAGCCGTAAATCCCGAAAACGCCGAAAGGCTTGTCCGCGTTTTTTGCCGTTTCGGTTTCTCTCCAACGAGCATATCACCGGTGCAATTTCTCGATGAAAAAAAGGTCATTCAAATTGGATTAGAACCTTTTTGCATCTATGTAATAATGAGCGTATCAGGACTTGACTTTGCCCAATGTTTTACCCAAAAGATCAATTTATTCTATGAGGGCATCGAAGTAAACCTAATTAATCTAGAACATCTAAAAATTAATAAACGAGCAGTAGGCCGATTGCGTGATCTGGCCGATGTGGATGAACTGCCTTGATCTGTTTATTGCCACTGGTTAGTGACATTTTTACCCCACCTACCCCCACCACAGTATGGATTTGTCAGATTTTTCACATAAAAGTTGACCATTTTGTTGGAAGGGGATAAAAGGAAGAAGACAGCAGTACATTCCTTGCCTGATACATTCCAGGAGGCAGCGTTTATCGGCCCTGTGATGTTTTTGCATATTGTTGGTAAAAACATTACACACGGCACACGGAGTGTGCCTAATATCACTGGGTCATTCTTGTTGATGAGCCTTATGTAAAAGGCTTTTCTTGGTTTTGTTTTACTGGGCCCAATATGAGGCAGCGTTGTAGCATTTAGTCTTAGTTGTATGCGATGCATGGCATGAGATGCCTTGGGCGTCTGTTTGACGATCGGCCGTAATCGGCCATTCTCGGGCTGGGAGTTTTCCCTTGATCGTCGGATCGGCGGATGTCGCCTTGTGCACCGCCCACCGATGGTTTGTGTTTTTCTTTATTTTTTATAATTCATACATGTTCTCAAGTAACGCAAAGGAGAGAACAATGAGATTAAGTACATCATTGCTGGCGGTCGCCCTTTTCGTTTCGGCTGCCAATGTGGCCTTGGGTGGAGATCACGCCCCGTGGCCGAGTGACTGGAATAATTGGAACGACCCTGCACTTTGGGCCGCCGTGGGCAATCCGGGAAATGCAGGCGAACAAAGTCGTGCCCTTTACAGCGATACTACATATTATGGCGGCGTAGCCTACAACTATCAGATCGGTAAGTATGAGGTCACGGCAGGGCAGTACACGGCATTCCTCAATGCCGTGGCGGCAACCGACACCTATGGGCTGTACAACTATGCTATGGGCAGTCATGGTACACAGGGTTGCAACATCCAGCGAAGCGGCGTTTCGGGCAGCTACAAGTACACCGTTGCAGACGATTACGCCAACCGTCCGGTAAATTACGTTTCCTGGGGCGATGCGGCGCGGTTTTGCAACTGGCTCGGCAATGGACAACTGACCGGAGCACAGGACGCCTCGACCACCGAGGACGGCTCATACTACATCAACGGCGCAACGAGCAATACAGCACTGATGGCGGTGACCCGCAAGACGAGCGCAACCTTTGTGATTCCCACGGAGAATGAGTGGTACAAGGCGGCCTACTACAAAGGAAGCGGAACCAGCGCCGGTTACTGGGTTTATCCAACCAAAACAACCACGGCGCCCGGCCGCGATATGTCTGAACTGACTAATCCCGGCAACAATGCGAATTCCGGAGGCAGCCCATATCCTATCGACTCGGGCGCCTATTACACCACTAATGTAGGTGAATTCCAATTATCGGCCAGCCCCTACGGCACCTTTGACCAAGGCGGCAACGTTGCAGAGTGGAACGAGACGGCCTGGGGTCCTTATTCGTGTGGTATCCGCGGCGGCGATTTTGCTGAGGACGTTGTTAATTTGGGCACCTCGTACCGCTACTCCCAGTTCCCAACTGATGAGCGCAGTGAAACTGGTTTTCGCGTGGCATATGTCCCTGAGCCCGGTAGTCTTACCTTGCTCGTATGCGGTGCGATAGCTTTTTTGATTTGGCGGCAACGCCGAAAGGAGAATCTCCGATTATAGATGAGGCGGCTGCAATTTTTCTCTAACATGGACGTTTACGTCTTCTGATAAAGGAAAACAATTCAATTTGGTTTTACCTTTTACCTTTCATCGGCGGCTAAAACCGGCAATGAGAGGATATGGGAACACGAATAACCCTGGCTTGCGCGCGATTTTACCGGGCTTATGAAGACCAGTTTTTTAAGTTCAGGCCGGGGATATTGCTGAAATGGCGTTCGTTATTCGTTACCAGCGTGTAGGAAATAAAGAGAGCCGAGGAGGCGATTATCAGGTCGAATTCGTCTATGCGCCGACCTGATTTTTCCAAATCCGCCCTTAGCGCGGCGTACGTTTCGATAATGGCGGGTGAAACTTCGACCAGGGGGATTAAATTACATAAATGCCGTACTTTAGCGGCGTTTTCTATCGGCCTACGCGACTTCAATGCTCCATAAAGCAATTCCCCGTATGAAATAACAGACATCGCCCGGGGATATTGAAGATTGGCGTTAAAATTTTCGAGAACCTTTTGTTGGCCGCGGAGGATAAATACCAGGGTGTCGGTATCAAGTAAAAACATTGTCTAAATCCTTTGATCGGCGTTGGCCGTACCGCCGCGAGCGGCGAATGTCACGCGCGATTTTCTCGGCTGAACGGTCGTCTTGCCAACTTCCCGCCAGTTCCAAAATAGCCCGGCCGGTTTCTTGGGGATCGCGCAAGGGACTTGAGAGATATTTCTGGATTATCGCTACGACTTCTTGGCTGATCGAGCGGTTTTCCATCGCCGCTCGTGCCCCCAGAGCTTGATATAATCGATCATCCATCCCTTTGACTTGGAGTGTTGCCATATAATCCCTCTTTTCCTGTTGTCTTTATTAATGATTCTAGCATTCATTGCATGAAAAAGCAATACAATTTCATGCTTTATGGCAATTTGCTGCTTTTTTTAGCATTTGTTTGGCCGCTTCGGATGTCATTATCTCACCGTCCAACTGCATATCGCGTATCTTTTGAAGCAAGGTGCGATATGCCGGACCTTGTGGAATGCCCAATTGAATCAAATCTTCCCCAGTAACCAGTGGCGGGGGATCGAGAATTTCCGGCGGTTGCAGTAGCAGGTTGAGGCAATATGCGGCCGCTCGATCGCCTTCCGGCGAGGTGGCTTCCATCAATTCCAACAGGTCATGAATCCCTTCGTCGATCAAAATTGGCTGCAAGGCTGACCATTTCATCGCTTGCGGATTGATTATCGCCCGCTGATTTTCGACCAGCCATACCGCCCGCTCTGTTTCCTTGTTCGACAACCGCCAGCGGCTAGATATCTCTTTCACCCCATTCGAGTCGCTTGCGGTATGCAGCAATGCCGCCAGGGCCAAGGGAAAAGCCGGGTCTTTCAATCGGCCCAAAACGGTTAATGCTTGTTCCAAGATTTGGGTTTGTTTGTCATTTTCAGGAACGATCTCGGGCAGAATGGCTGCACCCAAATTGGTTGCCAGCATCAACCTGACCGCGGCCACTCGCGACGGATCGACCAACATCCGCCGCATTTCCATGGCGATCCGCTCCGGACTGACCACGCCGATCTGGCCGGCCATCTCCTGGATTGCGGCCCGGGTTTCTTCCTCTAAGGCAAAATCAAAGGTTGCCGAAAATCGCACTGCCCTAAGCAAGCGGAGTTTATCTTCGGCGATTCGTTCGCGTGGATTGCCGATTGCGCGTATTCGCCGCAGGGCAAGGTCCTCCTGCCCGCCGACAAAGTCGATTACCCGCTCTTCAATCGGATCGTAAAACAGTCCGTTGATCGTAAAATCGCGCCGCGCCGCGTCTTCCCGGGCGGAACTGAAGGTGACGTGATCCGGATGCCGCCCGTCGCTATAAGCGGCGTCTTTGCGGAAGGTGGCCACCTCGATCATGCCCGCCGCTTTCGGCCCGATAACTGTAATAACGCCGAACGAGGCCCCGATGGCCAGCGTGCGGCGCCGGCCGAAAATTTCCCGGATTTGCGGCGGCGTGGCCTGAGTAGCCACGTCGTAATCCTTGGGCGTGCGGCCCAGCAGTTGATCGCGCACGCACCCGCCGGCCCAAAAAGCCTCGAATCCGGCCTTGCGCAATTTGCGAACTACTTCGTCGGCGAATCGGCGTTGTTCTTGTGGTAATATCATAAAGCCGCGACCGTTGGTCGCGCCCCATGCAAATGATGCATTCAGTATTTAACTTGCATTATTACAATCCAAATGTCACCCGTATAGAGGGTATTGTTTATTGATTTATCTTAAATAAAGCCGCGACCGTTGGTCGCGCCCTGGAAATTGCATCCCGCATGGCGATGCGCGACCGTTGGTCGCGCCCTGGAAATTGCATCCCGCATGGCGATGCGCGACCAACGGTCGCGGCTTTATGTGAGGAATTCATAGGGATGCGGACCGATTCCGCGACGGATATTATGCTTTTCGATGTAGTTTTTTGCGGCGGCCCATACTTCTTCATCAAAAATAAACGTCCGCCAT
The DNA here is from genome assembly GCA_049516935.1 of Thermoguttaceae bacterium. GTDB lineage: Bacteria > Planctomycetota > Planctomycetia > Pirellulales > Thermoguttaceae > JBEKIK01. The sequence goes on along the minus strand of JBEKSO010000006.1, from coordinate 14,507 downwards.
CTTCCCTTACACCACACCGGACCTTGGTGTGATGTATTCTGGTGAATGCCTTTGGTTGTTCGGTCTTTGATCCATTTGATTGTGTTGTCGATATCTCGTTCGGTATACGTGAGTAAAAGATGAGAATGAGTCATTTCGACCGATGCGGCCGCAATTGTCCAGTCCGATTGAGAAGAACAATTACCTAGGATTGGAATAACGACTTCAATCATACCCTTGCTCAGCCGAACGGGCGAGTTTTGCATCCGTTCTTGAGACATGCGAAGCCTGATCGGATCTCCGGCGTGTAGCATGTGGGGCTCGATGAGTCCGAGTTGATCATCCCAAGCCGCCGACCAAGAACCGCGCTCATCACCAGGAAGCCACAATCCGTAACCGGCAATAACAATATGATAACCGAGCGTTTTGTGCATGATGTGATTATAATATTGTAAATGTATCAAACAAGTCATAAAGCCGCGACCGTAGGTCGCGCTGTGCGGTTCCCTGTTATTCACTCATATTCAACTTCACTCGGCGCGACCAACGGTCGCGGCTTTATGGAAGTAATTGATCTATCATCTCCACCACCCGATCCCGGGCAACGTCATTCCAGTCAAATTGATATTCCAAGCCCGGGCGCAGGAAACAGAGGATCAATTCGGTAGGCGGTTGTTTGAGGATTTTCTCGGCGGCCAGGGCGTATAGGAGCATTTGCATCTCGTATTTTGCCGCCTCTTGTTCCAGTGTTTGGGCCGTGATGTTATTGGTTTTATAATCTATTATCCGCCACTGCCCGGCCGGATCTCGATAAAGGCAATCGATGAAACCCTGCAAATACCGCCCCCCGGGCCGAGGATTTTCAGGCGGCCAGGCCAGCAGAAATTCCAATTCGCGATGGACTTCACGTGCGGAGGCGATTCGCGCGGCCCGCGCCGAGGCCAGAAAACGGCCGATCATGTCGATCGGCTCGTCCAAATCGGCGTCGGCTTGGGCGATGTGCAACAAGGCGTGGCGGCGGATAATCGCGGCAAAATCGCCGGGATTAGCGAAATCGATCTCTTCCATCACCGCATGAACCAATGTTCCCACACCCAACGGATCGAGCGCCGGTTCCGAAAAACCTTCTATTTCTTCCATGCCGATAATTTTATCCGCGCTACGTTCGTGTAATGTTCCCTTTAGGCGCGAAAATGAAAATTGGCGGCGGGCGGCCCGGTCGGGAGGAACGGGCGCAAGATACTTTGGTAAACGGCCCTTGCCCTTTTTGGCGCTTTTTTCCGCTTTTTCCAGGATTTTTTTAAGCGATACCCGGCCGGTTGTCTCGGATGGTTCGGATGTAAGCGGCGGCCTCGATAACGTAACTTTTACGAGCTGCTCCGGCGTATCGGCTTCGAGGCGCTTGCCGGTCATAATATCGAACCTTCGCGACAGCAGTTCCATCCAAGGCCCTTTTATCTCGCCGGGCTTGTCCAATCCGGAAGAAAGAAGCAGGTAATCGGCCGCCCGGGTGCAGGCTACATACAGCAAGCGTACAATTTCGGCCTCCGCTTCTTCTTTTTCGGCAAGCGAGAAAAGGTGGTAACCCACGGTCGATTCGTCGTCTTTGACCATTGGCCCCAGTTCCGGCGTGAAGGCCGTCGAGGCCCCGGGCCCACGCTGCGTCCTGCCGATATCCGGCACGATGACGACCGGAAATTCCAGCCCTTTCGCTTGGTGGATGGTCATCAGCCGAACCACGTCCATCGTTTCCGATTGCGTGGCGGCCAGGGGTTCGTCGGGTTGCCGGGCGACAAATTCCGCAAGTTGCGTAATAAAATCGGATAAGCTAAATATGCCCGATTGGTCGAAACTCCGCGCTTGTTCGATGAGTTTGTATAGATTGGCCAGTTTTCGCTCGCCCAGAAATTCGGCCAATAATACGGCGTCGTAAGCCGTGCGGTCGATGGCCTCGGCTATAAGCCCGGCAATCGGCAGGCGGTCTTTTATCGCCCGCAAATCGCCCAGCGTTTTTGCGGCGAATTGCAGGCGTTTTTTTTGCTCCTTTTCGATTTCGGACGGCGGCGGTGCGGAAAACAGCCCGGCAAAAAGCCCGTCAGGATGCCGGGCCAGCCAGAAAATGGTTTCATCCAGCAGGTTAAAAAAAGGGCTGCGCAGCACGCCCAAAAGACTCAATTCGTCGCAGGAACTCTCCAACGCCCTAAGCAGGTTCAACAAATCGAACACTTCCTGCTGGGCGTAAAAGGCATGTCCGCCCACAAGATAGTAATCGATGCCGTGGCGGCGCAGGGCTTCTTCGTAATATTCAACGTCGGTCAGGGTCCGGAACAACAAGGCGATGTCGCCGGGCCGGACCGCGCGCGTGGCCGGCTTGCCCGCCTTCGATGCCTCCCGATCCCATACGATTTTTTCGCCCGAATCGAGCATGGAGCGAATTCGCCGCGCGATCCAATCGGCTTCGCGCCTTCGCCGCCGCTCAGCCGGTGTTTGATCGCGCTCGGACTCCTCATCCGCGCTCTTTAAAAACGACGCCTGGGAGATAGAGAGCGGATCGGAGGCAAGCGATCCAGAGGGATCGGAAGCATCAGAATTCTTGGTTTTATCATCCGCAGTTGATGAATCGTCTTCTGCCGCCCATAAAAATTCCACGGCCGGCTTAGGGCTAATCTGTGGTTTGTCGGCGCATAAAGGCTCGTAATCCTGAAACTCCTCGCCAAACAAAGCATTGACGAAAGCAAGTATCGCCGGCTGACTGCGAAAGTTTAATGAGAGTGGCAGACGCCCCTCGGGCGGAATCTCCTCGCGCAGCCGGCGAAACACCCCCGGATCCGCCCCGCGGAACCGGTAAATCGATTGCTTGAAATCGCCCACGAAAAAAAGCTTGCCCCGCGCCACTTCGTTGTCGCACAGCGCCATGACCAAATCCACTTGCAAAGGATCGGTGTCCTGGAACTCATCGACCAAAAGCAGGTGCAAATGGGCGGCCCAATGTTTGCGCAGCAAGTTGCTCCGCGGATCGGTGAACAACTTTTTGGCATGGATCAAAAGGTCGTTGAAATCGAGCACCCCAAGCTCCTGCTTTTCGGCGTCGTAGGCCTGGTTCACGCCGTCGGCCAGGCCGAGCAATTGCAGCCCGATTTCGGCCGCGGCCAGCGCTTTTTCGGGATCGAAAGCGGTTCGATCCTTAAAGCCATCGATGGTCTTTCGGAGTGTAGTGACCGCCGCACTGTATTTTTTATACAACTCTTCGCTTGGCCAGTCTTTTTTCGTTCCCGCCCCTTTTATCATGGTTGCTTCGCGAAGTTCGGCTAACGCAGTCGGAGGGTCGGCGCTTTCGGCCAGTTTGGGCAGATTTTCCAGCAGAAATGCCAGCCGCTCTTTCATCACCGGATGTGCACAGAGATTTTGGCCGGCGATTTCCAGCACGGTTCCTGCCTCGGGCGAACCCGCGATGAGCCGTAACATGCGGGGCAAGGCTTTGCTCCGGAAATAGTCCTGCCATTTTGCCGTAAGTTCCCCGGCGGTCATCGTCCGCCATTGCGGCCAGTCGATTTCCTGGCGGCGCGCGAGAAGTTGTGCGATCATCTCGCGGAGCCCTCGCAGGCCGTAAAGGACCGTAAAATCCAGAACCGCTTCATCCTGTTCCCCTAATTTATTGCGAAGATGATCGTCTATCAATTCGTTCAGCAGAGTGTCGGCCTGGGCCTGTTCCAGCACGCGAAACCGCGGGTCCAACCCGGCCTCCACCGCATGGCTGCGCAACAGCGATCCGCAAAAGGAATGAATCGTGCTGATTCGCGCCGTATCCAACTCGCGCAGCAACTCCAGCCAATGCTCGACTTCTCCTTCCGGGCATTCGATCAACCGATCGCGGCACTTTTCGCGGATGCGGTCGCGCATTTCCCGGGCGGCACGCTCGGTAAAGGTGATCGCAATCAATTGTCCCAGTCGGGCCGGATTCTCCCGTCCCGGTTCCAAATGCGAAAGGAATCGCTCGGTCAGCACAAACGTCTTCCCGCACCCGGCCCCGGCCGAAAGCGCAACCGAAACGTCTCGGGCTGTAATCGCCTTGCGCTGCTGCTCGGTGAGTGGCGCTGGCTGAGCCAGCGGCATTGTGGGTGGCACTGGCTCAGCCAGTGGCACATGCGGGCTATTGGATTTTACGGCGTCGGCGTCCATGTCTTCTCCAATGAACGAATCTGCCGAATCCGGCAAATAGTGCTGAATGGGCAATAACTAGTGCAACGCCGGTCAGGATTGAATACGCGATACTCTCCGCCGCGGATACTATGTACCAAAATTGGAATGATTTCAGTCATATATGCGCGGCTATTTTCCCAATCGGCTGTCATTTTGAGCTCGCCCTCTGTAAATTCGAACATAATGAGCGATTGCCTGGACTTAAAACCATCCTTGCCTATATGCCAATATCCGGCCTGCAAAGGCCTGGCGTCACGATCGTTTAAGATCAACTCGGCCGTGGCTAAAGCATATATGGGCAATTGCAGTGTGATGCCGCGTTTCACGTCTTCCGGTGAAAACGTCGTCACCGCGCCGCTTTTATAATCCAGGATGTTGAATACGTTTATGCCGGTGTGTGTGCCGGTATCGATGCGATCAATCCGGCCTGAAACGAGGATTGTTGCATTCCCGTCGGGAAATTCCAGCGCCTGCTCGATTGCAACGGCGGCCGCGTCTCGATGTTTTGATTCGCCGAACGAGGTCTCGAAAAATTCCGGCGCTAGCGGCCGATCGTACTCGGACCATAATTTATCGTAAGATTCGCACTGCTTGCGGTACTCGGCCAGCCATTTGGTGATCAGGCGGCGATTTATCTCGCCAAGCGCCTTGTGCACCGGATTGGACGAAGGCCGTGGCAGCGAATCTTCCAAGGCTTTTTGCAGCAGCCGATCGAATTCTTCCGCAGCCAGTTCCAGCGGCGAACCGGGGCGTCCCAGCGACTGGTTCACCCCGCGATGAAACAAGGCCAGCACGCCATGCACGATTTGGCCCCGCTGTGGGGCGTCCAATTCCAGGACTATATCTTCCAGCGGCTCGAGTTTTAACACTTTTTCCAGCAAAAATCGGAATGGGCAGGCGGCGTATTGCTCCAGTTCGGAGGCCGTGAACGAACGCTTGTACGAAAATTCCCGGGCAAAGAATTCATGGGCCGCCTTGCCCGGCAGGATGCCTTCGGCCGGGCCGAAATCGTCGCGCTGCTGCCGCAGAATAATCGTTTCCAATCCAGCCCTGAGATTGGCTATTTCCCCTTGCATCAATCCCGCCAAAAACGATATGTCGCCGGATGGGGCAAGGGCGTCGGCCACGGCCATGACGCGAAACTGGGCCGGCGACAGCGGTTCGTCGCCGCCGGGTATGGGGCGAATGTCAATTGCCGGCCGGCGCTCAATTTCCATGCCCCCGCATGCCTGTATCACTTCCAGAACAAACGGGCTGGGCAAAAGCGGCTGGGCGGCAGAGTCCAAGGCCGGGTAACTCAAATACAAACGCCTGGTTGCGCGGGTCAACACTTCATAAAACAACAGCATTTCTTCCCGCGCGCGTTCGGTCCGCGCCACAAGCGGCAAGCCCTTTTCGATTAGTTCAAGATACTCGGCTTCACTGTAAAGCCGATCCTCGCGATCCGCCGCCGGAAAGGTCTTTTCCGACAAACCCGCCAAAAAAAGAAACGGCACTTGCAGCGATCGGACGCTGGCTGCCCCGAGCACGCGCACCCGGCCCGACTCGTCATCCGCCGCAGGCATCCGTTCGCTTCTCAACATATCTTCAAGAGCTTGAAATGCCCCCTTGCGATCCAATTCATCGGCTCGGCGATTGCGCCAACCGCCAAGCACTTCGCCGGCCAAAAGCGCGGCTCTCAGGCGATTCCAGGCGATGTTATCCTGAGCACATAAAAGGACATCATAAAAAGAATCTGTGGTCTGGAGTCGGGATTCTGGACCCTGAACCCTGAACCCTGAACCCAGATCCATTTTGTTTTGACTGATATTTTTCAGCAGGCCGGTTTGCCCGGCGAGTTTTTCCCATGCCTTTGCCCATCGAGCCAATGTCGCCTTTACTGGTAACTCGTCGAATGCGGCATCCAGGCGCTTGAGTATATTCAAGGTTGGATTATCCGCCGATTCCGCGGCGAGTTGATCGAGCAAGGTCGCTCGTCCATGAGGGATTCGCAAATTCCGGATGCTCTTTTCCACTATCGCGGCCGATTTACCGGCCTGCCACTCGGGCCAGTCGGGCTGGAAATAGTTGTTTTCCAAAACGGCTAAAAGCCCGCGGAAAGGCCAATCCTCAAGATCCAGTTGCAGGAGAGTCTTCAGTGCCCGCATTACCGGGATGCGATCCAACGTTTGCCCTATTTCCCAAGCTGTGGGAATGCCAAACCGATCGAAGACCTCGGCGGCCAGTCCTGCGGCGTCTTGGGGCCGGCGGAACACAACGGCGATATCGCCCGGCCGCACGTTTTCCTCCGCTAAAAGCCGTTTAATTCTTGCCCCCACAAGTTCCATTTCGCCTTGAGGTTTTGCGGCGGATAAAATTTCGATGCCTTGTGTGTCAGGTGCGTGGGCGGCACTGGCTGAGCCGGTGGCACGTGTGCGGGGATTGATAAACAGGCTTTTTTCCAGGTGATTCATGGCCGGCCAAGAGGGATTTTCAGGTCGGGGAAGTTCCATGATCGACAAATTAACGTGCCGACGCTTCAATTCACTTAGCGTTTTTAGGGGCTTGCTGAAAAGATCGCCCCGCCGTGGTTCAGGCTCCAAAGGCAGAGATATGAGAATCTCATCGACCCAGCCGGCAAGCAGTTCCAAAATTTCGTGCTGAGTTCGGGTGAAGTCGGTGAAACCGTCGGCAACCGCCAAATGCAGATTTTCAAATGGCCTGCGCTCGCCTTGTTGCAGCCGATCGCGGGCCGTCCAGAATCGCCCTTCGGCGTCGTATAGCTGATTCTCGCGCAGGGTAAGCTGATAAGTTTCGTAAAGATCCAATAATTCCCCGTCCTTGGCGGTGGATCCCCGGGCCTGGCATGCGCTGCGAAAATCCTCGGGCCAAATCTCCAAGCGTTTCAATTCGCTGATCAGTTCGCAGACCAGATCGGCCAATCCGCCGGTCGAGGCGATAGGACTAAAGTGCCGCAAACCGTCGCCGGCAAGTTGCTCGTCTATCAAACCGCGCACGAGTTGCCGCTTCATGGAACGGGTCAAAGGCCGGATCGGATCCGGCGAAGACTCGATAAGGGCCTGGGCGAATTTGTCGAAAGTAAAGACACCCGGTTCCCAGCAGGCCGAGAGATCATCGCCCGGAATGCTGTTGCGCACCTCTGCCGCCGCTCGCCAGGTTGGGGCCAGCCATAGCACGCTTCCCGCTTTGCCCCCGCGCAATGCCGCCCGGTAACGCGAGAGTAAATATTGCGTTTTTCCGCTTTGCGCAGGTCCTGTTACCAATACAATGGAAGCAACCATATGTTGATTAGACTACACATAAAGTAGTAGATAGTAATAACCTATAATATGTACAAGAGATAAAGTCATCGACGTTGGTCTTGTGATTTTTTTTATAATTGCGGAAAATTTAAATTAAATCTGAAGTAAAGTCGCTATTTTAAAAAACTTTGAAAAGAATGTAAGTCTCTTGGAAGTTATTACTTAGGTATTTATACAAATAGGTGTAATAATAATGTAATATAACCCAACACTGTGTATCATAAATGGACATAATCGCAACACTAATCAAAAGACGAGAATTGCTGGTCGTATTGATCGGAACATGGGGATTAGCACCGGGTTGTAATAGTTTTCATATTAAAAAATAATGAAAAATCCTTTGACAAACTAGTGGTCGATAACATAGAATCAGTAACGCTGGGAAAGAGTATGGTAAACTCTTCTTCCGGCTAACATGGACGAGAAGTGGCTGCGGTATAATACCGCGGATTTGTCTCATTTCCATTTTATTGCGTTTGTGCGTCCCCAGCGGCGGTCGCTGTGGATATTTACTGTTTTTATCCTTTTATTTTTTGTGGAGGTGGTCTTATGAAATGTTATCCTAGGAAGAGGGGATTCACCCTCGTGGAATTGCTGGTGGTGATTGCCATCATCGGCATTTTGATCGCCTTGCTATTGCCGGCGATCCAGGCGGCACGCGAAGCGGCGCGCCGCGCGGCCTGTATCAACAATCTGAAGCAGCTTGGTTTGGCGTTCCACAATTATCACGACGCCAACAAAAAGTTCCCCATGTCTGCAATGACCGGTCCAATAAGTCCTGGTAATCCGAATCCTCCCGCAAAGACATGGATTGGGGGAGCGAGTTTTATCGTTTACTTACTCCCTATGATGGAGTATGGTTCAATGTTTGACAATTTGAATACAACTCTCGTGCTTAAAAACAGCGGCCAAAACACATCGCCGGCTTACTTGTTCACTTGCCCCGACCCAAGTATGTCAAACGCCCGCGATACGTTAATTCCAGAGTTGGCATGCCCAAGTAATCCCAACGCCCTATACCTGAACCAAACAGCCGGCCCAGGACTTAAAATCGCCCATACCAACTATAAGGTCATGGGCGCGTCGAACATGTATAGCTTGGATTTTTGCTTGCCTGGCGCCACAACGAATCCATACGGCTCTGCAGTGACTTTGGTTACATCCATACATCCTGACGGGGCCTGTTACCCGGGCAAACAAAACCGTATAGCCGATTTCATGGACGGCACCGCCCATACCATTTTGTGCGTGGAAACCATGGATTTTTCGGGTAATCCGGCGACGCCGTCGACTTCCTGCAGCGCTTGGTTTTACGGCGGGTCCTGCACCCTTGTAGGCACGCCAGGCCCGGGCGGTACTTCTGGCATCACTAATTATGTGGCAGCAGCCACATCCACAGGATCAGGAACAGGCTTCACCTTCGTTAACCCACCCGGTTTTAATGGGAAATATGATGCCGACGGCGGCTGCCAAGGTTTACGCACGTATTTGGCATACGATTTCATTAATGTCGACTCCGGAAAATATCCTGATCCTAATGGCGGTCCCGGACCCAAGGCTGGGGTTATTGTTGGCAACAGCGGACCGCCTAACGGTTCTCTTGGATCTTACAACGCATATACCTGCGGCCCGTCCTCCGGACATCCGTCCGTTGTTAACCATCTGTTTGGAGACGCCGCGGTGCGCACGATCCGCAAAGACGTCGACTTTGCCATGTACTTCTTTGCCATTACCAGGAATAACGGCGATCCGGCGCCATCCTTTGATTAAAAATGTATAAACTCGGTTGCATAACCTAAGTTGGGGCGGCAGTTAAACTGCCGCCCCAACTTTTTATTCAATGAAAATGGGTCGCACCGGTTTCTGAACCGCTGCTGCTAAAGCAAGAGGTATTGGCAAGGATATCTCCTCTTGCAGCTATGCCACCCAAATTCGAGAACCTGGGCTACCAGACGGGTGGCAGTTTTTTCTTCCCCCCTTGCTTTTTTGCGGCAACTATTCTAGAAATCAAGGTAAAGCCGAAGTGGCGGAATTGGCAGACGCGCTAGGTTCAGGACCTAGTTCCCGTCAAGGGAGTGCAGGTTCAAGTCCTGTCTTCGGCACCTTAAAAAATGCGGATTTTATCCGCTCAGTGGGAAAGAAATATCTCCAGTCCTATCAGGATTAAAACCGCCCCGCCGGCGATTTCGGCCCAGCGTTGCCATCGCGCTCCAAGCGCGCCGCCGAACGTGATGCCCACCGCGCTTAGCGTGGCGGTTATTAGTCCGATTACCACGCTGGGCAGCCATACCGATACGCCCAAAAGCGCCATGCTCACGCCCACCGCCAAGGCGTCGATGCTCGTGGCCAGCGATAGCGTCAAGAGCATCAGGCCCCGGGTAGGATCGGCGCTGGAATTTGATTCGCGTCGGGCCCCTGCCTCCCACAGCATTTTGCAGCCCACAAACGCAAGCAATCCCAGGGCGACCCAGTGGTCGTATTGATGGATATATTGGTTCAACTGCAGGCCGGCCGACCAGCCGATCACAGGCATCAAAAACTGGAACAGGCCGAAGTGAAAGGCCACGCGAAAAGTATGCCGCGGCGTTACCCGCGCAAGCCCCAAGCCCGCGGCTATCGACACCGCAAACGCATCCATGGCCAATCCCAGCGAAATACCCAGCAAGTTCAGCCAACTTATCATAATATCAGTATTCTTATGCGGCTTCGTGAAGGGGACAATGTTTTCGGGCGGGATATCAAGCCGCGATTAATGCCAATCGCTTATCCGGACCTGGCCCCATTTTAACATATCAGGCCGGTGGATTCCAACTTTGGTACAATTCCAATTGTTGTTAGCATACCTATCCGATTGTTGTTCGCATACCTACTTATTGGATGGGGATTGCGGCATTTTGCCCAAATCGCCAAGATAGATAATCATGAATCATCCGCTTAACGTTGCCGCACGGCTGTCTAAAATGGCCCAAGCCATGCCCGACGCCATTGCCGTAGTCGAGCCGCTCGGTTACGACGACCAGGGCAAGCGGCAATATCGGCATTTCACCTTCAGCCAACTGGACCGCGACAGCGATCTTATTGCCCAAGGTCTGCGTCGAATGGGAGTTGTTCCCGGCACGCGGCTGGCGCTGCTTGTGCGGCCCGGTATCGATTTTGTCTCTTTGGTCTTTGCACTGCTGAGGGCTGGGGCGGTGAGCATTTTGATCGATCCTGGCATGGGCCGAAAAAATCTTATTAAATGCCTGGCCGAGGCCCAACCACAAGGATTCATTGCTATTCCACCGGTTCACGCCGTCCGCATGTTTTTGCGGCGGAGGTTTCCCCGGGCGAAATTCAACGTAACCGTGGGACGGCGCTGGTTCTGGGGCGGACCAACCTTGGAACAACTTCGCCATGCTGTGTCGTCGAATGATGCGCATCTGGCAGGCGACATGGCTCCGACTATGGCCGACGATCCGGCGGCCATCATCTTTACCACCGGCAGCACCGGCCCGCCCAAGGGCGCGCTCTTTACACATGGCAACTTTGAGGCCCAGTCGGAACAAATCCGCCGGCGTTTCGACATCCGGCCCGGCGAAATCGATTTGCCTGCCTTCCCGCTGTTCGGACTGTTCAACTGCGCAATGGGCGTAACCGCGGTGATCCCGGACATGGATCCATCCAGACCTGCCCGGGTGGATCCCGCTAAAATCATCGAGGCCGTCCGCGATTGGAACGTCACCCAAACTTTTGGTTCCCCAGCCATCTGGGACCGCGTGGGCCGATACTGCGAAGAACATAAAATCCGGCTTTCCACGGTCCGCCGCGTGTTGTCGTCCGGCGCGCCGGTTCCGGTCGAAGTGCTGCGGCGCATGAAAGATTGCATTCACGCACAAGGCGACATGCACACGCCCTACGGCGCAACCGAGGCCCTGCCCGTGGCGTCGATTGCGGCAAGCGAGGTGCTAGGCGAAACGGCCGAAAAAACCCGGCAAGGGGCCGGCACCTGCGTGGGCCGAAAATTTGCCGGTATCGAGTGGAAAGTGATCCGCATCGTCGACGGACCAATCCCCTCGATCGCTGACATCGAAGAATTGCCCCCCTGCGAAATCGGCGAACTCATCGTCAGCGGCCCACAGGTTACCAAATGTTACGTCACCCGCCTGGAAGCGAACGCAACGGCAAAAATCGTCGATAACGCACCGTTTAGTCCCGGCACCCGCGCCAGGAGTGAAGTTTCATCGTTTAGCCGCGAGCCGCAGGCGAGCGCGCCGGGTGCCACTGCTGGCTTGGCCAGCAGTGCCGTTGTCCAATTATCTTCATCCATTTGGCACCGCATGGGCGATGCGGGCTATTTTGACCGCGACGGCCGCTTCTGGTTCTGCGGCCGCGTAGCCCATCGCGTACTTTCGCCCGGCGGCCCATTGTATCCGATCCCCTGCGAGGCCATATTCAATCAGCATCCCGATATCTTTCGTTCGGCCTTGGTCGGTGTCGGCCCGCACGATATCCAGCGGCCAGTCATAATATTAGAGCCCAATCAAGGCAAGTTCCCAAAAACTCCGGCGGCTAAAAAAAACTTACTCGACGAAATCCGCCGCCTCGGCCAAACCAGTCCGCTTACGAAATCCATCGGCGATTTCCTCCTCCACCCGTCTTTTCCAGTGGATATCCGCCATAACGCCAAAATCTTCCGCGAAAAACTGGCCCTCTGGGCCGCGAAACGCGTTATGCTGTTAAATGACAAATAAAGGACTTGAATCTCTACTCCATTGACGGGAACTATGTCCTGAAATTAAAAGAACAAATCGTCACAACTCAAGTATTGGCAACGAAATACAATAACACTCAAAAAAGTTAGATACGATTTCAGATTCCTCGTCAGTTCTCATCAAGCGGCATCATTTTGCATCATTTCGCGTCGTTTTGAGGGGCTATTTAAGGGCGAAAAAAACGGCCTATTTATTCGGCTTATTACCCTTCAACCGGCTTTATGAGAAATATGCGGATGCCGTCCGCGTTGCCGATTTTGCAGGTCGGGACAGAGGTTGGATAGCAAACGAGCTCACCAACTCCTTAGTTGGCAAGCTCGTCGGTAGTCTATCTGATTATCGCCTTGTTTGTTTTACTTCACACTTTCCTTGTATGTCGTCGCCAAACATATGCGAGTAGGCTGATGAAGGCTGTGCCGAACAAAACGGAAGTCGTGGGCTCTGGCACGTCGAGCAGAAAGGAAGCGTACCCAACGGTCACGGTCGAGTCCGGATGCCCCGGGATCCCGTCATTGTAGATGATCTGGTTCTGACTGGCTCCGTCCCAATGTAATGTCCTTGGGCCATTATGGGGGTTTGCCTCGTCGTCGCCATCGTCGGAGTCGGTAATTGTTAATGTGCCCTCCGCCGTGTCTTCCCAGACCGTTATGGCATGAGCATCGCCTGACGGCCACCAAAAGGCGATGCCCACTGGGTCGTCGGGCCCTTCGGGGTAGATGTCACCAGGGGTCTCGGTCGCCGTGGGGGTATCGAGAAGAATATCTATCATCTCCCGGGGAGTCAGGGTCGTAGATCGGAAGGCATTGGGACACGGGGACCAAGAATAGGCCAATATGATCTCGTCAGGATCGACGGGGAATTGGGTAAGATAATAGGAAACGGCTTCAGATTGGTAGCCCCCTTCGTATCCGGGATCCGGATTGCCTCCGTGAGTCTGCCAATCGGGATTATTCTTTAGAATATTGTTGTAGATGAAATTGTAATCCTCCCATCCATCAGCGGCCATCATGTTGGCTGCTGACGCCATCCAGCACGAATTATCGTTGTCAGGGACAGGAAAGGGCTTGTTCGCGTCCCATGTGCCGTCAGCCAAACCTACACTGCAGATGAGCAAGACTAATAACAAACACGCCCCGCCCCGCCCGACCTGATTTCCGGCGCTCACTCGTTTCTTAAGCACTAACATAATAATGGTTCTCCTTTTTAATTGTCAGGATATACTTTTGAATCTTGAATTGGACGGCTGATATGATTCATACTCTCCCTTAATTTGATTCCACCACACTCGGCAAAGATCGCCCAAAGGTTAAGTATTTGGGTGCATAAATCCTTCTTGGGTATTTGAAGGGATATTCCTTTTTTTCGAAAAAAGACATTCCTTTTGTTCCAAAAAGACTGTTAATCGCTGCCGCTATTACAATGGGGCAGGTAGGCGGATGATCGCCACGCTTTAAGAAGGCACCCGAGGGATTAGAGTTATTCACTCCTTGCCGTCGAACAATCGAGTGCTAAACGCTGCCTCCGCGCTTGATGCCCATAACTTGAGTTGAGAAGATTTTGCTAGTATATAACTTTTAATTTGGGTGTCAATGGCCCCTGAAAGAGGGTGGACGGGGGGGCAGGCACGAAAGGATATTAAACATGGATGCTTCCATCTACTACTTTAACGATGTGAATAAAAGTATTATGGATGCCCGGCGGATTCTGGAGGTTTTTTTCGCGCAACAACGCCGCTAACACTTAAATGGAACTAACCTTTTTCAATCTTGTCAAAATCGCCTTTACTAAAACATGCAATTGTTGGTCAGGGAAAAAGGATGTCTCTGATTTTTGTGGATTTATAAGACCGGTTTTTTGGGTGACATAAAAAAATAAGTAAAGTCACCTTTTCTTGAATTTATTTATATTGCCCTCTGCGATTTTGAACGTTTCTAAATTTTCACACAAGTGTTCAAGCGATTTTGTCCCCGAAAGTATGTAGCCGTGGAACTTCTTCTGGAGAATGAATGCATAGGCCTCGATTTGCCGCACTTTTTTATCTACCGCTTCTCGGGCTTCGTCGTATAAAAGTTTTCCCATCCCAAATGGTCGGTTGGTCAGTACAAGTTTTTGTTTCGCTTCCGCCAGGTCGATGATTTCGCCGAACTTGGCGTTTTCCATGTTGTAAGGGCATTGGATAACGGAGAATTCCTTGCTTTCGCAGACCATCCGGCCCGATTCCAAGTCGCTTACGCTGGCCCCGAACCGGGAGATGCCTTTACCCCGGGCGTAATCC